>CAZQSP010000054.1:0-6747 GCA_964596085.1 uncultured Oscillospiraceae bacterium | reverse complement strand
GTAAAAATATATGGAAAAGTTTAATTTTTATGTGTATAATAGGATTAAAAGTAAGGAGGTGGAGAAATGAAGGATTATCAGCAAAAGAGGATGAAAAGCTATCTGATGCCGGAGCCGGTGTACAGACAGGCGTATTGGGCGACAAGAGATTTGAAGCGAATGAGGCAGGAGCTGGCAGCGCTTGCCGAGGGACGTGATTCGATAGTGGCGAGCGAAGGCTTGAGGATAAAGACAGGATCCGTCGGCATCATCAGGGATGTAACTGCGGAGCGTGCGCTGAAAATTGTCCGTCTATCATCCCGAGTTGAGGCGATCGAGACTGCATTCTCAGATATTCCGGAGAAGTACAGGTGGGGACTTTGGCAGCGTAATGTGGAGAATGGGGATTACGGTGAGGGGGCGCACATAAACACCTGGAGAAGATGGCAGCAGGTATTGATGTACAATGTGGCTAAAAATTTACAAATATATTAAAAAGTGTATTGAAAGTAAGAAAAATGTATGCTATTATGTTACAGTAAATAAGTGTAACTAATTATGGGAAGGGAGGAAATCGAATGAGGAAAAAAATAATTGCTTTTGTTTTGGTATGTGCCGGTCTGTGCGGTCTTGGCTTTTGGGAGCTTTGGGGCAGAAAAAATCTGGGATACGAGGAGCTGCTGACGGTAAATTCCGAGATAGCTCCGAACACAGTGATTTCCGAGGAAATGCTGTCGGTCAAAAAGGTGGAGAGTGTCCCAAAGGCTGCCTTGACTCCGGGTGACGCCGGAAAGATAGTCGGGCTTGAGAGCAAGCAGCTCATACCGCAGGGTGAGACTCTGTATTTGCCTTATTTTGAGGAGAGCAGCTTCAATGTTGGTGAAAAATCGGGCAGGTATGTGCTTTCGATTCCGAATGATTGGCTGAAGGCTTATCCGCAGACCTTGCGGAGGGGCGACACGGCTTATTTCTATTGTAAGGGGGATATAGTTACCTCGGCAGTGGTGGCATATGCCAGGGACGGGAGCAATCAGGAGGTTCGTTCACAGGATGAGGAAAGGCTCTTGGGCAGTGCGCCGGTGAGCCTGATAGAGATAATTGTTGATGAGGAGCAGGCAAGGCTGCTCGGGAGGCTCGCCGACAAGGGAAACAGGTTTGTACTGCTGTATTCGTAGGAGGCTGTGATATATGAGAGAGATAAGGAGCGCGGTGCAGGACAGACTTGCGGCGATACATATTTTACAGACGGAGGAGGGCGACGGTGATGAGCTGAGCAGGGCAGTGAGCTGCCGTGAGAGCTTGAGCTTCGAGGAGGTTTGCTCGAGGGTGCGTTTGTGTATGGAGCAGGAGTGGGAGCTTTTTGATGATTTTGAGAAGCAGGAGCGCTTGGAGAGAGAAAGGGCAGCGATACTCGGAGATGAGGGCGAGATGAGCTTTTATAAGGCAAGGATAGATGCGCTTATCAATGCTCAAGGCTTGCGGGCGGAGACACCGCTATGGTATGAGAGCCTGACGGAGGGTGTATTTGCGGAGCTGTACGGCTTGGCAGGCTTGTCGCCGTGGGTTTACGATAAGACGGAGGAGTACAGAAATTCATCGTCGGCAAAGCTGATAGGAGACAGGCTGTATTGTCTCATTGACGGAAGGTCGTGTTTGCAGCCGCAGAGAATCGGCAGGGAGCGTAGAGAGCAGCTCAAGCGTACTTTTTTGATGAGCAGTCCGAGGGAGCGGCAGGAAAAGGGCTTTCATGAGCTTTATCTGCGCAACGGTATCCGTGTTACGATATATTCCGGCGACAGGACAAAGCCTGAGCAGGAGATAATGGTTTTTCGTAAATATCTGCTCCGTGAGCTGAGCTTTGAGAGCATGGCGGAGCTGGGGACAATTCCGTATGCTGCAATTCCGCTGTTTAAGTCTATGGTGAGTATAGGCTTCAATGTTTTGTTTGCGGGCACGGTCAGAACGGGAAAGACTACCTTTTTGCAGACCTGGCAGAGCTATGAGAGTCCGGAGCTGGAGGGCTTGGCTATTTCCACGGATCCTGAGACACCCTGGGAGAAAATTATGCCGACTGCACCGATTATGCAGCTTGTGGCTGACGGTGAGGAGCTGGAGGGAATTACAAGGTCTTTGCTCAGAGGCGACAACGATTACGTTATATTGGAGGAAATGCGTGATGCGCAGAGCTACAGGCTGTCGTTGGAGCTGGCAGCTATCGGAGAGGGCAGGTGCAAGGCTACCGTGCATACGGGTGATGTGACGAATTTGCCGTACAGGATAGCCTCACGCATACGCGATAAGTACGGTGGCGACGAGCAGGGGCTGATATTACAGGTATTCAGGAGCTTTGACTATGTGTTTGAGTTTTGTCAGACGAGGGGCAACCGTGCGGAAAAGCGGCTCAAGTCCATATCGGAGCTCTGCTACAATCTTGAAACGAACAGTGTCAGCATACACAGGATATGTGTCTATGATGAGCTTGGGGATGAGTGGCAGTGGAATTTCCATATAGGGGATGACAAGGAGGAGAAGCTGAGGTACGCACAGCAGGACAGAGAAATTATGGCGAAGGAGCTTCGCTTGCTTGCGGAGAGCAAGCCGATTTTGGGCGGTGAGGTGATATATCCCGGCTATTATCACTCGTCTGCGGAAAATGAGGTGAAGAAATGCTTGAACTGATTTTGTTTGTGGCTGTGTGCCTGGGTTGCTTGATAATGAGCGGTGATTTGTTGAGTGAGCTCAGCGGTGGGAGAGTGGAGGATTTTGTGCAATATGGGTATGCGCATATCAGAACGCTGCTGAGAATTACAATCGGCAAGGGTGATATTCGATGGGTAAGGGCTTTTGTTGCTGTTTCAGTCGTTGCCGCTGTGCTTCCTATTCTGCTGCTAGGCAGCAGGGTTGCCGCAGCTCTTACACTGCTTTCCTCGGCGTTTGCCGCAGGCTTTCCGTATGCGCTGCTTCGTCTCAGATTGCAGGTTTTGCGTGTCGAAAGCTCAAGAGAGGGTGAGATCCTCGTGACAGAGCTTATGGAAAACTACAAGCTGCAGTATTTTAATATGCAAAGAGCGATAGAGCTGAGTGCGGCGGAGATTGAGGAGGCTCCGAACTGCAAGAGGCTGTTGATGAAGCTCGCCAAGGGCATACCGTCGGCAGGAAGTGCAGATGAGATACGCAGATTGCTGGATGAGTTCAGACTTTCGATAAATACCTCGTGGGCAAATATTCTGTCGGTAAATATGTATTTTGCTTTGACAAGCGGAATGCAGGTCAGCAATGCGCTGCACGATTTGTCGGAGGCAATAGTGATGGCAAGGAAGGCGGACGAGTATCTGAAAAGAGAGAGCAACGAAGCGAAGCTGATGCTAAAGTATCTTGCGCCGGTCTGTTATCTTATGACGGTGGCAGGGGGTATGTTTTTCTTTAATTTGAGCTTTGACAAGTATTTGCACTATCAATTCGGTACTGCGGCGGGGCTTACGTGGCTGGTTATTTCCGTGCTTTTGTATGCGGCAGGTATATTGATTTATGTGTACATATCCAGGGGGAGACTGGACATTTAGGAGGAATTTGGAGCATGAGGAAGGAGAAGCTTGAGCTGGAGCTGTATGACAGCTGTCTGACCTTAAAGAATCTGGCGATAGCCGGGGCGGCTCGTCCGTTTTCGGCTGAATTTATTTACCAAATGCTTATGGAAAACTCTGTAAAATTAAAGCCTGTTTACAGGCGAATGCTTTTCTTGTATCGACAGGGCAGGGATGCTGAGGCATTTGAGTATTTTTCTGAGGCGATAGGCACGAAGGCTGGAAAAAATTTTGCCGCAATCTTGGACAAGCTTGACAAGATAAATCCCGCAGAGCTTACAGAGCAGATGGAGGTATTTCAAAATATGATGGCGGAGAGGCGAATGACCGAGGCTATCAAGACTGCTCAGCGGAACAGCTTGATAACAACGATATGGTCTACGGCTACGGTGTTTGCGCTTATTATAAATTTTGCGGTGGTGGCAGTATTTTTGGACACCTTAAATATGCTTACAACGATTTTTTGATGTGAATAAAGGGAGAGAGGATAGTATGAAAAATTTGATTATTATAATAGGTACGATTTTGCTCGGTGCATTGATAGTTAATACTCTTATCTTGGGTGATGAAAATTCGCTGAAAACGGCAGCGGAGGATATTATGGAAGAAGGTACGACAGCGATTATGGATACGATTGATTTTCAAAAAGCGGTGGGAGGCGGCGGCATATGAAGCAGCTTGTCATATTGATTGGGACGATTATTCTGGGCTGTATTATTTTTGATTTGATGGTCGGTGGGCAGGAGGATAGTCTCAGAGCTGTAAGTGCAGAGGTGATGCGGCAGACGATGGAGGCGTATGGATGAAGGATTTTATTACTACGATTGCGGCAATAATGCTTTTGATGATTTTTCTCTTGCAGTTCGTGACGAATCAGGCGGTTTTTACAAGCTTGGCAGGCGCAGAGTTTGCGGTTAAGGAGTTTAGGCTGACTGCAGAGAAAAAAAAGAGCATAAGTGACCTGCAGCTTCGGGAGCTGAGGGAAAAGACGGCGGAGAGGCTGGGCTGCTCGGTAGGCGAGGTGAGCGTTAGCATAAACGAAAGAAGTGCGGATATATTCGGGGCAGGCGAAGCAACTGATACAAAGGATGTCAGCTATTACGAGTATAGGGTGCAGATGCCGATTTGCGGACTTATAGCCGCCGCTGATTTTTTGGGGATTTCTGAGAGTGAAAATAGGATTACATATACATCTGAGGGATTTATTTGTATAAAGGAGGATGTGGATGAAGAACCTGATTGTAACAGTGGGGCTGCTGATGCTGTTCAGTATGCTCATAGCCTTCCAGACGGAATTTAACATAAGCTTTATCCGAAATTTGTAAAAGTGCCTTGACAGAAAATTGGATTTCGTAGTAAAATGTATATTTGTAAAAGGGAGTAACTGGCGCGTATTTGCGTGGTATTTGCGACATCCCAATCGAAACGACTCTTTTATGAGCTTCGATTCGCTTATATCTTAAATAGTAAGACTTTTACCGTATATACTAAAATATATGGTGGAAGTCTTTTTTTATTGACTTACTACCGAAGGAGGCAAAATGCAGTATTACTTAAAAAATCTTGAGGAAACCCTGGCTGAGGTCAGCTCGACTGAGAACGGGCTTTCGACAGCCGAGGCGGAGAAGCGTCTTGCGGAGAACGGCAAGAACAAGCTGGCAGAGGCGGAGAAGGCTTCTATCTTCAAACGCTTTTTAGCTCAGATCGCAGACCCGATGATAATTGTGCTTATTGCGGCGGCAGCGGTTTCGGGTGTTACATCATTTTATGCGGGGGAAAGCTTTGCGGATGTAATTATCATAATGGCCGTGGTTTTGATAAACGCATTTCTGGGAATGTATCAGGAGAGCAAGGCGGAAAAGGCTATTGAGGCATTGCAGGAAATGTCTGCTGCAACGAGCAAGGTTCTCAGAGACGGTCATATATGTCACGTCAAGAGTGAGGATTTGGTTGTAGGCGATATCGTTTTGCTTGAGGCAGGTGATGCGGTTCCGGCAGACGGCAGAATCATAGAAAGTGCCAGCATGAAAATCGAGGAGGCGGCTCTTACAGGCGAAAGCGTTCCGGTGAGCAAGCACGCGGACAGCTTGGAGCTTGGCGAGGCTAAGGATATTCCACTCGGTGACAGAAAGAATATGATTTACATGGGCAGTACCGTGGTTTACGGACGCGGTAAGGCGGTTGTGTGCGCAACAGGCATGGAGACAGAAATGGGTAAGATTGCCGATGCGCTTGCTCAGGCGAAGGAAGGAAAAACTCCGCTTCAGCTCAAGCTTGCGCAGCTCAGCAAATTTCTGACTGTTTTGGTGCTTGTAATCTGTGCGGTAATTTTTGCAGTCAGCCTGCTCCGAGCTGATGCTATTGACGGCGGCGTGCTTCTTGGCACTTTTATGATTGCGGTAAGTCTTGCCGTAGCTGCGATACCCGAGGGCTTGGCAGCGGTTGTTACGATAGTGCTTTCCATAGGCGTTACAAATATGAGCAAGAGAAATGCCATCATCAGAAAGCTGACGGCAGTTGAGACGCTGGGCTGTGCGCAGATTATTTGCTCCGACAAGACAGGTACTCTGACTCAGAACAGGATGACGGTTGTGGAGTATTTCTGCGGAGAATCTGACAGAAGTCTTTTGGCAAGGGCGATGGCACTCTGCTCCGATGCAAAGATAGAGAGTGGCTCTGACACTGCAATCGGTGAGCCTACTGAATGTGCACTCGTTAATTATGCGCAGAGCATCGGGCTGAAAAAATCCGAGCTTGAGGAAAAGCTGCCCAGAGTCGGCGAGGTTCCGTTCGACAGCGGTCGTAAGATGATGACAACTCTGCACGAAAATAAGGCAGATGGAAATATAATCCAATATACCAAGGGCGCGCCTGACGAGGTACTAAAAAAATGTACGATGATTATGACGGAAAAAGGCATGAGAGCTATTACCGAGGAGGATAAGGCTGAGATTGCAAGGGCTAACAAGGCAATGGCAGACAAGGCACTTCGCGTACTCATGGCAGCAACCGCAGTTCATAAGGAGCTGCCGCAGGATTTGACACCTGCCGGTGTTGAGCATGATCTTTGCTTCATAGGACTTGAGGGTATGATCGACCCGGTAAGACCTGAGGTTAAGGATGCAATCACTGAGTGTAACCGTGCAGGTATCCGTCCGGTTATGATAACAGGTGACCATATAGA
>CAZQSP010000053.1:0-6932 GCA_964596085.1 uncultured Oscillospiraceae bacterium | reverse complement strand
TATCTTAAAGACGGAGATACAATCGTATGGTGCTATACCTGCGAGGGACTCGGAATAGATGTCGGAGCCGAGGAATGGATGGGATATCAATAATCGACCTCCGAAGTGTTAGATTTTACAGAAAGCACATAATCAGCAGAATTAAAGGAGCCCGGAAAATAGATGAAGAAAAGAATGAAAAAAACATTAAGCCTTGTGTTGGTGCTGGCGGTAAGCTTTACTATGCTGCTCGGCAGTACGAGTTTTGCACAGGCAGCATCATATAATGATACAAAAAAAGCCTTTGAAAAAAGCGGAGATTACATTTATAACACGGTCAAGGAGCCTGTGACAGGCTCTGTAGGCGGTGACTGGGTAATGTACGGACTCGGCAACGCAGGCTATGAAATCAGCGATGCCTATACAGAAAAGTATGTTGAGAGCATAAAAGCAGCTCTTGACGAGGGCTACAGAGGAACTGCGGGGATTTTGCATGACAAAAAATTTACGGAATATGCAAGAACCATAATAGCCTGCACCACAGTAGGTATAGATGCGACGAATGTAGGCGGATATGACCTTACAGCACCGCTTGCGGATTTCGTAAATATTAAATGGCAGGGAATGAACGGACCTATATGGGCACTTATCGCTCTCGATTCGGGAGACTATGATGTACCTAAGTATACGGCTTCATATGCATACGGAACATTGACACCGTCAGAAACCGACAGACAGAACTCACGCCAACGCATGATAGACTATATACTTGCAAACCAGTATTCTGACGGGGGCTGGAATCTCCAAGAAAAGAGCAGCAGCAATACAGGACGCAATGCAGTGTCCGATGTCGATGTGACCGGAATGGCTATGATTGCACTCGCACCGTATCAGTCACAGTCAAAGGTTAAAAAGGCAATTAACAAGGCAATAGCATATCTTTCTGAGGTTCAGCACGAGGACGGCAGCTTCGACAGCTGGGGTACGGAAAATTCCGAAAGCTGTGCACAGGCAATCTGCGGACTTATCTTATGCGGAGTGAACCCGAATACCGACAAGCGTTTTATCAAGAACGGAAACAGCACTATAGACGGTCTGATGAAATTCTATGATGAAGGCACCGGAGGCTTCCGCCATGTGAACGTTGCAGGCGGCGGCTATGAACCGACCGTAAATCAGATGGCAACGGAACAGGCCTATTATGCACTGGCTCTTTTCTACAAATCGGTGCCGGCAAAGACAAGTATCAGCAAGGTAACGAAGTCCGCAAGCGGCAAGCTTAAGCTAAGCTGGAAGACAGCAGACATAAATAAGACTTATCTTGAAGGTAAGGCAGGCAAGGGCGGCGTAAGCGGCTATCAGATAGTCTTGGCTACGAACAAGAGCTTTACCAAGGGAGTGAAAAAGGTGACGGTGAGCGGCAGCAGGGCTGTGAGCAAGACTGTTACGGGACTGAGCAAGGGTAAGACCTACTATGTCAAGCTTCGTGCATACAAGACTGTAAACGGTAAAAGGGTTTACGGACTGTACAGCAAGGCGCTGAGCAAAAAGGCATAATTGCGACAGATATACGGAACAAGATAGGTGCGGCCGCCAAGCCGCACCTTCCGAATATAGGCAAGCTTGTATTTTGAAGCGGTAAAGGAGAAAATATGGCGTTTACACATTTGCACGTACATACGGAATACAGCCTGTTGGACGGAGCGGCGAGAATAAAGGGTGTGGTGGAAAGAGCAAAGGAGCTGGGTATGGACAGCCTTGCCATAACCGACCACGGAGTGATGTTCGGTGCCGTGGACTTCTACAAGGAATGCAAAAAACAGGGAATCAAGCCGATAATAGGCTGCGAGCTGTATACCGCCGCAAGGAAGCTGACAGACAAGGATGCGGAAAAGGATAAGAGGCAGGGACATCTTATTTTGCTTGTAAAAAACGAGGTCGGCTACAAGAATCTCATAAAAATAGTTTCGGAGGGCTTTATACGAGGATATTACTATAAGCCGCGTATAGACAAGGATGTGCTGCGCGCTCACAGCGAGGGACTTATCGCTCTTTCGGGCTGTCTGGCAGGCGAGATCCAGCACAGACTTTTGATGAGAGATTATCAGGGCGCAAGGGCGGAGGCAGCAGAGCTTCTCGAAATTTTCGGAGAGGGTAATTTTTATTTGGAGCTGCAGGATCAGGGACTAGAGGAGGAACGTGCGATACTGCCCGATATGCTGAGGCTTTCCGAGGAGCTCGGAATACCCCTTGTGGCAACCAACGATGCGCATTATATCAGGAAAGAGGATGCAAGGGTTCACGATGTGCTGCTTGCAATACAGACGGCAACGACTCTCGACGACGAGAAGCGTATGAGATTCCCCAACGATGAGTTTTATCTCAAAAGTGAGGCAGAGATGCGCAAAATCTTTGCACATTGCCCCGAGGCCTGCGACAACACAGCTATAATTGCCGAGCAATGCAATTATGACTTCAAATTCGGTGAGTACCATCTGCCGGAATTTCGCGCGCCGGAGGGAATGACAAATGTGGAATACCTGCGCAAGCTCTGTTACGAGGGGCTCAGAGACAGATTTGGCGTTGTATTCACAGATGGCAAGCAGGGTGATTCACAGGCAGCGGTCTATGCAGACGGAGAGCTGTACTCCGATGCGCATACACCGAGCGAGCTTGCGGACAGACTGAACTATGAGCTGGGAACCATAGAGAGCATGGGATATGTCGAATACTTTCTCATAGTATGGGATTTTATCAATTATGCCAAGAGTAACGGGATCACAGTGGGACCGGGCAGAGGCTCGGCGGCAGGCTCAATAGTGGCGTATTGCCTCAAGATAACGGATATAGACCCTATCAGGTACAATCTGATTTTTGAACGTTTTCTAAATCCCGAGCGTGTAAGTATGCCGGATATAGATATAGACTTCTGCTATGAGCGCAGGCAGGAGGTAATAGACTATGTTACCGAAAAATACGGTGCGGCAAGGGTGTCTCAGATAATAACCTTCGGAACGATGAAAGCCAAGCAGGCAGTCAGAGACGTGGGCAGAGCACTTTCTGTCAGCTATGCAAAAACCGACCAGATTGCAAAGGCAATTCCGTTTGACCTGGGTATGACTATAGATAAGGCGCTGAATATGAGCCCCGAGCTCAAGGCCATGTATGAAACAGACGAGGAAACTCATGAGCTCATAGATATGGCAAGAGCAATAGAGGGGATGCCTCGCCACGCTTCCACCCATGCAGCCGGTGTAGTGATATCCAAGGCTCCGATAGATGAATATGTACCGCTGTACCTTACGGAAAAGGGTCCTGCGACACAGTTTACTATGACGACGATAGAGGAATTGGGGCTGCTCAAGATGGACTTTTTGGGACTGAGGAACCTTACCGTAATTCGTGATGCACTTGAAATGATAAAACAAAATCACGGCATCAGCATAGATTTTGCCAAAATGGGATATGACGATCCTGCGATATATGAAATGATTGCGGCAGGAAACACGAGCGGAGTCTTTCAGCTTGAAAGCAGCGGAATGACACAGTTTATGAAAAACCTGCGGCCGAGCTGCTTTGAGGATGTTGTTGCAGGAATCTCGCTGTACAGACCCGGTCCTATGGACTCCATACCAAGGTACATCGAAAACAAGAAGCATCCTGAGTCGATCGAGTATGTAGACCCTGCGCTTGCACCAATCCTGGACGTGACCTACGGCTGTCTTGTATACCAGGAGCAGGTAATGCAGATAGTGCGCGACCTCGGCGGCTACAGCTACGGCCGCTCGGATTTGGTACGTCGTGCGATGTCCAAAAAAAAGAAGGATGTAATGCTCAAGGAAAAGGAGTATTTCATCAACGGAAGGCTCGACGAAAACGGTGAAGTTGAAATAGCGGGCTGCATCCGAAACGGCATCAGCAAGAGGGCAGCGGAGGCTATCTTCGATGATATGGAGAGCTTTGCACAGTACGCCTTCAACAAGTCGCACGCTGCGGCATATGCGGTTGTGGCATACGAGACAGGCTATCTAAAAAAGCACTATCCGGTGGAGTTTATGGCGGCGCTTATGACATCGGTAATGGGCGATGCAAAGCTGATAGCAAGATATATCAGAAATTGCGGTGATATGGGTATAGACGTGCTTCCTCCGTCGGTAAACAAAAGTCAGAAAAGGTTCAGCGTTGAGGACGGGAAAATCCGCTTCGGACTGCTCGGTGTAAAAAACGTCGGTGAAAACGTAATAGAGGCTATTTTGGCGGCACGAAAGGAAAAAGGCGAGCCTTCAGATATTTTCAGCTTTATAAGCAATCTCGATATTTCACAGGTCAACAAAAGAGCCGTTGAAAGCCTTATCAAGGCAGGTGCCTGTGATTGCCTCGAGGGTAACCGTGCCGCAAAGCTTGCGGTCTACGAGTCACTGGTGGAATCTGCGCAAAACAGCTCCAAGAAAAATCTTCAGGGGCAGATCTCGCTTTTCCAGACCGCATCCGAGCTTATGAGCGGTGCCGATATGGGAGAAAGACTTCCCGACATATCTCCTTTTCCAAAGAACATAGAGCTTGCAATGGAAAAGGAAATGCTGGGGGTTTATCTGACCGACCATCCGCTGAATGAGTACAAGGATACAATGCGGAGGCTTTCCACGCTCACAAGCGATGATTTGGCGCATATTGAGGAGGAAATGCGAACGGATGCAGAGGGTGAGCCTTCGGGTGAGGTCAATTTTCTGTCAGAGTCAAAGAACCGAACGGCACAGGACAGCAACGGCACAGCGATTTACGATGGGATGCCTTGCACCATGTGCGGTATGCTCGCAGCAAAAAAGACACTGGTGACCAAGAGCAGCAGGATGATGGCGTTTATTGACTTGGAGGATCTGTACGGGATAACAGAGGTAGTAGTTTTCCCGAATGTGTATGAAAGCTGTGCAGCAGAGCTTCAAGAGGATAGAGTGGTGGCTGTGCGCGGAACACTCAATTTCAAGGAGGATGAGGCACCGAAGCTTCTTGCGGAGGAGCTCCTGGATATAGAGACCGCATCTGAACGCGGATTTTCACGGAGCAGACAGAGCAGGAGCTACCGAAGCGGCATAAGCGCAGGAGCAGGCAATGCAGGCAGTACGTCAAGTATGGGCAGCATCAGCTCAGGAGGCTCCGCTGAGCAGCTTATAAAGCTCAGAATACCCGAGGATATGGATGAAGCGATGACCCTTGAGGAGATAAAGCTCAACCTCAGAAGACACAAGGGGGAGTGCGATATTTTGATATATCTTCCGAGCGGAAAGGCGTTTCGAGCAGAAGCCTCGCTGAGAGCAGAGCCGACCGAGGAGCTGCGCAGGCAGATGGCGGCTATACTCGGACCGGAAAATGTAAAATTCTAACGAGAGTCGCTTGTATTCTCAAATTTATAGGTAGGTGGTATGAGATGGATAAAACGATAGTAATTTATAAAAGCAGATACGGTACGACAAAGCAGTACGCTGAATGGATTGCAGAGGAGCTTGACTGCCCGTCGCTTTCCATAGATGTCGTGAAAAAAGGCGATTTGAAGCAGTACGATACAATCATATACGGCGGCAGCATCAGAGCCGGCGGAATCAGAGAGCTTGACAGGCTGATGAAATGGCTGAAATCCGATCTGAAAATAATGTCAATGTACAGAGAGGGGCAAATTTCAAGGGAAGATTTGCTTCGTGCCGGAGTGAGCGACAAGCGGATACTGATATTTGCTGTCGGCATAAATATTGACGGAGCTGAGGCGCAAAAGCAGCTTAGAGAAATAAATTTCCCAAAGAAATATATGCAGGAGCTGCCGTGCTTCTGCCTGCCGGGTGAATACGATCCTTCCGTGCCGGAGGGAGCAGACAAGCTCGTGATGGGTATGGCGATGAAAATGCTGAAAAGCAAAAGAGAAGCGGATATAACGGACGATGACAGAAGCCTGCTCAAAAAAATGGAACACGGCTGCAAGCTTGTGGATCAAAACAGGATACAGCCGATTATAGAAGCAGTGCGTGCTTAATCTGTGACAAACGGATTTACGAACAATATATACGATATGTACGGGCAAAATATATGCAAATACGGCAAAACACACCGCTTTGGGGTCGTGTTTTGCTTGTTTTTTGCTAAGAAATCGAGTATAATATCATATGCTTGGGGCATTTTGGGGAAAGCAAGAAGGATGAAAAGAATAGAAATCGATATGTTCAAGGAATATGTTGGAAAGCTTATTTTCCGATGCTGCGTGTTCCTTGTGGTTTTAGCGGCGTATCTGCTTGCGCCCGATTATTTTGACCTTATACTGACAAAAAAGGTCGAGATGCAATGGCTACTGTCGGGGCTTTCGATGGAGCAGATTGAGACTATACTGAAGCAGTATAATGTTTTGTGGATATACCTGGTGTGGGCAATTTTGATGGGAAGCATGGTTCTCCAAATGTTTCCGCAGAACAAACGCATCACCATGGGAAGCAAAAAGGGCTTTGCAAGTCACTACAGAAAGGTTGAAGGCTTCAGCGAGCTTGAGATGTACCGCTATGTACAAAGAAATAACCTGGCAGCCATCAAGGTGCTTTTGCTTTGGCTCAGCTTCAATGCTGTTTTCGGCGTGCTGTACGTGATGGATATAATCAAGACAAAGGAGCTGATTCTGCTTTCAGTATTCTATTATGTATGTGACCTTATCTGTGTAGTCATCTGGTGTCCTTTCCAGAGCTTTCTGATAAAAAATCGCTGTTGCGTGAACTGCCGTATTTTTAACTGGGGATATTTTATGATGTTTACACCTATGCTGTTTATACGGAACTTCTTCACCTGGAGCTTGTTTTTTACGAGTATACTGCTGATGCTGCGTTGGGAGATAACCCTGATAAAGCATCCGGAGCAGTTTTGGGAGGGCTCAAACGATGTGCTCAAATGTGAAAATTGCAAAGACAAAATATGCAGGTTCA
>CAZQSP010000052.1:0-6951 GCA_964596085.1 uncultured Oscillospiraceae bacterium | reverse complement strand
CTCACCGATGCTCCAAAGTATGAGCAGGAGGAGTGCAAGGAGAGAGATGTGACATATGCAGCTCCGCTTAAAGTCAGAGTAAGGTTGATCAACAAGGAGACCGGAGAGGTAAAGGAGCAGGAGGTTTTCATGGGGGACTTTCCGCTGATGACCGAAAAGGGAACCTTTATCTACAACGGTGCAGAGAGAGTTGTAGTAACTCAGCTCGTCCGTTCGCCGGGACCGTACTATGACGTAACCGTTGACAAATCGAACAACAAGCTGTTTTCGACTACTATCATACCGAACAGGGGTGCATGGCTGGAGTACGAAACAGATTCTAACGAGATAATCTCGGTAAGAGTCGACCGTACCAGAAAGCAGCCCGTAACCACGCTCATCAGAGCGCTTGGATACGGTACAAACGAGGAGATCCTAGAAATTTTCGGAGAAGATCCAAGACTGCTCAAGACCCTGGAAAAGGATGCGGCATCGAACTATGAGGAAGGTCTCAAGGAAATTTACAAGAAGCTCAGACCTGCCGAACCGCCTACAATCGAAAGTGCAAAGGCGTTATTCAACTCGTTGTTTTTCGATGCCAAGCGTTATGACTTGGCAAAGGTCGGAAGATATAAATATAACAAGAAGCTTGGATTATCCAACAGAATCGCAGGTGTAGTGGCAGCAGAGGCTGTGGTTCATCCGGAGACAGGCGAGATCCTTGTCGAAAAGGGACAAAAAATTGACAGACAGACTGCGCTCGACATTGAAAATGCGGGGGTACCGTACATCTATGCCTATGCGCTCGACAAGGAAAAGGAGGACCAGGTTACCAAGATTATAGGAAACAACTTTGTAGACCTCAGATGCTATGTCGATTTTGACATCAGCGAGCTAAAGGTGGCTGACAAGGTGTTTTATCCTGTTCTCAAGGAAATACTGGCGACAGCTTCCTCGGAGGAGGAGCTCAAGGAAATGCTCACGGAGAGGAAAAATGATCTCTCTCCAAAGCATATAATCGTTGAGGATATCATAGCTTCCGTAAGCTATATACTAAATCTCAATTATGGCATCGGAGCTATTGACGATATAGACCATTTGGGCAACAGAAGACTGAGAACCGTCGGAGAGCTGCTTCAGAATCAGTTCAGAATCGGTCTTGCCAGAATGGAGAGAGTCGTAAAGGAGCGAATGACTACACAGGACATCGACGTTACGACTCCGCAGGCTTTGATGAATATAAGACCGGTAACGGCGGCTATCAAGGAATTTTTCGGAAGCTCGCAGTTATCGCAGTTTATGGACCAGAATAACCCTCTGGCAGAGCTTACACACAAGAGGAGACTTTCGGCACTCGGACCGGGCGGACTTTCCAGAGAAAGAGCCGGCTTTGAGGTTCGTGACGTTCACCATTCTCACTACGGCAGAATGTGTCCTATCGAAACACCCGAGGGTCCTAACATCGGCTTGATAGGCTCACTGACAACCTACGGTGTAATAAATCAGTATGGTTTTATCGAAACACCGTACAGAGTTGTAGACAAAGAAACGCACAGGGTAACGGATGAAATTCACTATCTGACGGCAGACGAGGAAGAAATGATGATTGTCGCTCAGGCGAATGAGCCGCTGACGGAGGACGGACACTTTGCCAACGTAAAGGTGGCTTCCAGAGGCGAGCACGGTGAAATTGCACTTATGCCTAGGGAACAGATAGACTATATGGACGTATCTCCTAAGCAGGTAGTTTCCGTAGCTACAGCTATGATTCCTTTCCTCGAAAACGACGACGCAAACCGTGCTCTGATGGGCTCCAACATGCAGCGACAGGCAGTGCCGCTGCTCGTAACGGAGGCACCTATAGTCGGAACGGGTATGGAATACAAGGCGGCCAGAGACTCCGGAGTAGTTATACTCGCAAAGGCTGCCGGAACGGTAGAGTTCGTGGATGCGGACACTATCGTATTGCGCAGAGATGACAACAACGAAAGGGATGTATACAAGCTTCTCAAATTCAAACGTTCAAACCAGGGAACCTGCATCAACCAAAGACCTATCGTTTCCAACGGTGAGCATATTGAAGCAGGTGAGGTTATTGCCGACGGTCCTTCGACCGACCTGGGCGAAATAGCACTCGGAAAGAATCTTCTCATCGGATTTATGACCTGGGAAGGCTACAACTACGAGGATGCTATCATATTGAACGAGAGACTTCTGATGGACGATGTGCTGACCTCGCTTCATATCGAGGAATATGAGTCAGAAGCAAGAGACACCAAGCTCGGACCTGAGGAAATCACCAGAGATATCCCTAATGTCGGCGACGATGCCCTCAAGGATTTGGACGAGGAGGGTATCATCAGAATCGGTGCAGAGGTAAACTCGTCGGATATTTTGGTAGGCAAGGTCACACCTAAGGGAGAAACCGAGCTTACGGCAGAGGAAAGACTTCTCCGCGCTATTTTCGGTGAAAAGGCAAGAGAGGTCAGAGACACCTCACTCAGAGTACCTCACGGCGAAACAGGCATCATTGTTGATGTCAAGGTATTTTGCAGGGAGAACGGCGATGAGCTTCCGCCGGGAGTCAACAAGCTCGTCAGATGCTATATCGCAACAAAGAGAAAGATAAATGTCGGAGACAAGATGGCAGGCCGTCACGGTAACAAGGGTGTAATATCCAGAATACTGCCTGAGGAGGATATGCCGTTCCTCGAAAACGGACAGCCGCTTCAGGTGATGCTCAACCCGCTCGGAGTACCGTCCCGAATGAATGTCGGACAGGTGCTTGAGGTTCACCTTGGTCTTGCAGCAAAAAAGAAGGGCTGGTATATTGCTACACCGGTATTCGACGGCGCAAACGAAAAGGATATCATAGAGCTTCTTGACGAATGCGGATATCCGAAGACGGGCAAGCTTAGGCTCAGAGACGGCAGAACGGGTGAATATTTTGACAATCCTGTAACGGTCGGCTATATGTATATGCTCAAGCTCCACCATCTCGTTGATGACAAGATACACGCAAGAAGCACGGGACCGTACTCGCTCGTTACACAGCAGCCGCTCGGCGGCAAAGCCCAGTTCGGCGGACAGCGTTTCGGAGAAATGGAGGTATGGGCACTTGAGGCATACGGTGCGGCATATACGCTCCAGGAAATCCTGACGGTAAAATCCGACGATATTGTCGGTCGAGTCAAGACCTACGAGGCCATCGTCAAGGGCGAGAATATCCCTAAGCCGGGCATTCCGGAATCCTTCAAGGTATTGATTAAGGAAATGCAGGCATTGGGCTTGGATGTCAAGGTATTGTCTGAGGATAACGAGGAAATCGAGATAAGAGAGTCCTCGGAATACGACGACGATCCTCGCAATTTGGAGGCGATTATGGACATCGAGACAGAGCTGGAAAGCGAAGAACAGATGTTAAACAGCGGCTTCAGCGAGGAAAAAGCGGAGGATGAGGACTTTGAACCGGATTTTGACGAATCGGAAGATGAGTTTGACGAAGCCTTCAGAGACGAGTAATTGTGTAATGAAGAAAGGGGAGGGGCTCCTTGAATAACAATATAAACAACGATTATGAATTAAATAATTTTGAGTCTATACAAATCAATTTGGCATCTCCGGAAAAAATTCTAGAATGGTCGCACGGTGAGGTTACAAAGCCGGAAACGATCAACTACAGAACCCTGAAGCCGGAAAAGGACGGCTTGTTCTGTGAGAAGATCTTCGGACCAATGAAGGACTGGGAATGTCACTGCGGCAAGTATAAGAGGATAAGATACAAGGGTATCGTCTGCGATCGCTGCGGCGTAGAGGTTACCAAGGCAAAGGTAAGACGAGAGAGGATGGGACACATCAAGCTCGCTGCGCCTGTATCCCATATTTGGTATTTCAAGGGAATACCGTCAAGGATGGGACTTTGCTTGGATGTTACACCGAGAAACCTTGAGAAGGTTCTCTATTTTGCGGCGTATATCGTAACAGATCCGGGAGATACCGGGCTCGGTTACAAGGAAATTCTGACAGAGCAGCAATACAAGGAGGCAAAGGAGCAATACGGCAGCAGATTTACCGCAGGCATGGGAGCCGAAGCGGTGAAGAAGCTTTTGGAGGATATAGACCTTGAGGAGATGTCTGCTGAGCTGAGAAAAGCACTCAAGGATGCCTCGGGACAGAAAAAAATCAGGATAGTAAGAAGGCTGGAGGTAATAGAAGCCCTCAGAATTTCCGGCAACAGACCGGAATGGATGATTATGGATGTGATCCCGGTAATTCCGCCGGATATCAGACCTATGGTTCAGCTTGACGGCGGCAGATTTGCAACCTCTGATTTGAATGACCTATACAGACGAGTTATTAACAGAAACAACAGGCTGAACAGACTGCTTGAGCTGGGCGCACCTGACATCATCGTCAGAAACGAAAAGAGAATGCTGCAAGAGGCGGTTGACTCATTGATAGACAACGGCAGACGCGGCAGAGCGGTAACGGGACCGGGTTCAAGACCGCTCAAGTCACTTTCGGATATGCTCAAGGGTAAGCAGGGAAGATTCAGACAGAACCTGCTCGGTAAGCGTGTCGACTATTCGGGACGTTCGGTTATCGTAGTCGGACCTGAGCTCAAATTCTATCAGTGCGGTCTCCCTAAGAAGATGGCGCTGGAGCTGTTCAAGCCTTTCATAATGAAGGAGCTGGTAGAGCAGGGATATGCTCACAACATCAAGAGTGCCAAGAGAATGGTCGAAAAGGTAAGACCTGAGGTTTGGGACGTGCTCGAGGGTGTTATCAAGGAGCATCCGGTTATGCTCAACCGTGCGCCGACACTGCATAGACTGGGTATTCAGGCATTTGAACCGGTGCTCGTCGAGGGTAAGGCAATCAAGCTTCACCCGTTGGCTTGTACCGCCTTCAATGCGGACTTTGATGGCGACCAGATGGCGGTTCATGTACCGCTTTCCGTAGAAGCACAGGCAGAGGCGAGATTCCTTATGCTTTCCGTAAATAACATTTTGGCACCGAAGGACGGTTCGCCTATCACAACTCCTACTCAGGATATGATTTTGGGAAGCTATTATCTGACTCACCCGGGCGTGGATGAAAGAAACACCTATGCGGAAAAGGGTGACGGTAAGGTATTCACAGACCTTGACGAAATGCTTATGGCGTATCAGAACGGCGTAGTGGGAATCCATGCCAAGGTTAAGGTAAGAATGTTCCTCGACGGAGATACGACGGGCAGGCTCGTAGAGTCCACGGTCGGCAGATTCATCTTCAATCAGGGAATCCCGCAGGATTTAGGTTTTGTTGACAGAGCTGAGGATCCGTATTCACTCGAGGTTGATTTCCTCTGCGACAAGAAGAAATTGGGCGTTATAATTGACAAATGCTACAGAACCCACGGCAACACGGGAACTGTAATTATGCTCGACTACATCAAGTCGATGGGCTACAAATATTCGACCAAGGCTGCCGTTACGATCAGCGTAAGCGACATGGAAATTCCTGACGAAAAGGAAACCATCATCGCGGCTGCTGAGGCAGAGGTCGAAAGATATGAAAAAGCCTTCAGAATGGGTCTTATGTCCGCACAGGAAAGATATGAGGCTATCATCAAGATTTGGTCAAGGGCGACGGACGATGTTGCGGATGCTCTGATGGATTCGCTCGGAACATTAAACAACCTGTTCATTATGGCGAACTCAGGAGCCCGTGGTTCCAAGAACCAGATCAAGCAGGTCGGCGGTATGCGTGGACTGATGGCTAACGCAACCGGTAAGACCGTAGAAATTCCTATCAAGTCAAACTTCCGTGAGGGACTTTCCATCCTGGAGTACTTCATTTCATCCAACGGTGCTCGTAAGGGTCTGGCAGATACGGCGCTTCGTACAGCCGACTCGGGTTACCTGACCAGAAGACTTGTCGATGTTTCGCACAATGTAATCGTAAGAGAATACGACTGCGGAACCGATGAGGGAGTAGAGGTAAGAGCATTTACCGACGGCAAGGAGGTAATTGAGCCGCTCAAGCAGAGAATCATCGGAAGAACAGCCTTTATAGATATAGTTGACCCTGCTACGGGAGAGCTGATCGTAGAGCAAAACGAGGAGATTTTGGAGGATGCGGCAGAGAGAATAGAAGCAAGCGGAATAGAAAGCGTTGCAATTCGTGCCGTAATGACCTGTCACGCAAGAACCGGTGTCTGCGCCAAGTGCTACGGCAGAAACCTTGCTACGGGTGAAGAAGTCAACATCGGCGAGGCTGTCGGCATAACTGCGGCTCAGTCCATCGGTGAACCGGGCACTCAGCTTACGATGAGAACCTTCCATACGGGCGGTGTAGCCGGCGGCGACATCACTCAGGGTCTTCCGAGAGTAGAGGAGCTTTTCGAGGCTCGTAAGCCAAAGGGTCTTGCGGAAATCTGCGAGGCCGACGGCACGGTAATATCAATCGAAGCAAGAAAAGACAACAAGACCGAGGTCAGAGTAAGAGGCGAAGAGGACAGAACCTATGTTATCCCTTACGGCGCAAGGATAAACGTCAAGGAGGGCGACAAGGTCTATGCAGGCGGACAGATAACACGCGGTCCGTTGAATCCTCACGACATACTCAGATTAAACGGTGTTGAGGGTGTATATCAGTATCTGCTCAAGGAGGTACAGCGTGTATACAAGCAGCAGGGTGTAGATATCAACGACAAGCACGTAGAGGTTATCGTAAGCCAGATGCTGTCGAAGTACAAGATAGAGGATGCAGGAGATACAGACCTGCTTCCGGGAGCATTGTACGGAAAATTCGAGGTTGAAGAAGCGAACGAAAAGGCGATAAGCGAGGGCGGACAGCCTTGTGATGCAAAGAGAACGCTCTTGGGTATAACCAAGGCATCGCTTGCAACGAACTCCTTCCTGTCAGCCGCATCGTTCCAGGAGACAACCAAGGTTCTTACCGATGCAGCAATCAAGGGCAAGAACGACA
>CAZQSP010000051.1:538-7007 GCA_964596085.1 uncultured Oscillospiraceae bacterium | reverse complement strand
GTCGACATCTACTCCGTGGGCAACAGAGTGGGAATCAGCAAGTCCTCAGTCGGCAAGTATAGCTACACGGGCAGTGAAAGCGATTATATGAGCAGTGTGACACCGCAGACAATTACGGCTACGGACAGTCCGTTCACGTATAGCAGTATCGGTAACGACAAAAAAGTGGACTTTGGCGATGCGGTAGTCTGGGAGCTCACCCTTCAGAACCAGGGCTCGGAGAGACAGGCACGGGTTACCGACACACTCCCGTATCCGTACAAGCTTATAGGCTCTACCGGAGATAACGGCGAAAACTATGTAATGCAGCAGTGGGATCAGAAACTCAACGACGGCGAGGGCGAATGGATAAACGTAGAGGGCACGGTAACGGACAACGAGAATCCGGGCTTTGGCACCACCTCACAGACCGTAACATCGACACTTACTCTGCCGGCAGGTGGAACGGTCCGTCTGCGTCTCTTTGCGCGCTATGACGGCAGCGGCGGATACTACAGCAGCAACTATGTAAACACTGCTACGCTGGAGACGATAAGCAGCGGCAGTCCGACAAAAATAAATCACGTCATCACCGGCACACCGGTCAGGAACGGCTCAAACATAGTTGCGGTCAAGAGCACGGACTATGTTAACCCTTCGACAGGATCGGTGACAGAATCCGTGAAGATGATAACCAACGAGTCGAACGAAAGCGCGAGTGGAGCGAGCACATCAAACAACTGGGTGACAACCTCATCGGCAGGAGACTCCATAACATATACGCTCAGCGTAACGAACAAGAGCACAGCCGGACTGAGCAACCTTGTAATTATAGATAAGCTTCCAAAGGTGGGCGACACCGGTGTTATGGACAACTCAAAGAGATCGAGTGAATTTTCGGTGCAGCTCAAGGACGATCCAAACGTCAGAGTAGTATTTGAGAACAATAATTCAAATGCTGCAAACACGCAACAGGTAGAGTACAAGGTAGTTGCTGTGGATGCGACATTTACTGCGGATGAGTGGAACGGAAACGGAAGCGGATGGACTGCTACGGTTCCGTCGAGCGACAATATAGGAGAAAACCAGACCGTAGCGGTACGTATCAAGGGTATCGATACTTTGGCTGCAAATCAAACGATAAAAGTACTCTTTGATGCCAAGGTAGGCAGCGATGCTACGGTCAACAAGATTGCATGGAACAGCTTTGGTTACGCATACAAATCCGCTGTTATGAACAATGCCACTATGTATGCAGAGCCGGCAAAGGTCGGTATCAAAATTGCAGACACCTCGATCGACCTCATAAAGAACTGGGTTGATGCAGGAATAAACTCCAATCGTCCTAGCATGGATGGCGGAATCTCGGTTACCGTTGTTGGCACCATCACCACGGATGAAGGCGAAACGGAGACGGTGTTCAATACCACATACAACCCTAAATGGACACAAGTCAAGGGCAATACAAAGCAGTGGACTGCGACAATATCCGGTCTTCCAATCAGGCATACCAACGGCAAGTATATAAGCTATACGGCGACAGAGGGAAGCGTGACGGGCTATATCGGCAGCACAAGCTCCTCAGGCAATACCTTTACCTTCACAAACACGGCGGTTACCAGCATAAGTGGCACCAAGTATTGGAATGACAATCTGACCACACATAACAATGATACGACACCGACCTTGACCCTGAAAAGAACCGCCAACGGCACTACGGAGGAAGTAGATGCTGAGCCAACTTGGACAACGCAGACCTTGGAATCGCCAACAGGTGCGATACGTCAGATACAGAAATATGTGTACAGCAACCTGCCGATAGCTGATGCAAACGGCTACCCGTACATATATGATGTTTTTGAAAGCTCGGTTGACGGCTACACGCAAGAAACTCCTGAGGTAATCCAAGGCGGCAAGAACTTTACTAACACGCTTAATACCGAGATCGCGGTCGAAAAGGTATGGAACGATGATAATAACAGTCAAAACACCAGACCTGAAAGCCTGACGATATACCTGCTTGACGGAGATGGAATCAGAATAGATAATAAGACTCTGACTCTGAGCTCATCAACAGGTTGGACGGGCAAGTTTACGAATCTTCCTAAGTATAATACAGATGGTGAATTGATAAACTACAGTGTCGAAGAAGATACACTTAGCGGCTACACAGCAGCAGTCACTTCTACCACAACGGACAATCTTACTACATATACCTTGACCAACACACTTTCAGCAACCGTATCTGTGTTCGGGCAAAAGCAGTGGTCAGGCAGTGACTCAGTCGTACATCCTGAAAGCGTTACTATCAACTTGTACAGAGACCTGGGTGATAGCGATACGACTGAGGATGAGCTTGTAAAGAGCTTCACTGTTGCCAAGACTAACAATTACGCTTTCTCAGATAGTGGATTGCCTAAATATGACGCCGACGGCAAGCTGTACAGATACTTTGTACGTGAGGAAGGAAACGAGCTTGACTATTATGACGTCCAGTACGCATCGAGCACAGATGTAGAACCGGGCAAGGATGACACCTACAACTTTACTGTCACAAACACCTTCAAAGAGCCGGAGGCAACTTCAATCAGCTTCAGCTTTGACAAGGAGTTGAAGGACAGCAATGACAATACGCTCGACCTGGGCAGCTACAGCTTTGCTTTTGATGTGAGCTATACAGACAGCAACGGTACCGCTACAGGTGCAACTGTCTATAATGACGAGGATGGTAAGGTCAGCTTCAGCGCAGACGCATTTGCCAAGGCCGGGGAATATGTGTTCACCATTACGGAGCAGAGCCATAGCACCAATTCTATGATTAGCACCGACAGTCGTACACTTCTTGTTACCGTTGTGGTTGCAAGAAACGACGATGATGAGTTGTATCAGGCGTCGACCTCTTTCAGATGGAATGGCGAAAGCAAGGATGTAGAAGGCACGGCGAAATTTATCAACACATTGGCAATTCCGAGCCCTGTTTCAATCACTCCGGCTGTGAAGAAGATATTGATCGGTGATACGCTGACGGCGGACACTTATCAGTTTAAGCTTGAGGGAACCAGCGATAACACCAAGTCGGAATCAGGAGCTTTCTACACTCAAACTGCTTATGCGAATGCGAATGGCTCAGTGGGATTTGACGAAATTGAGTACACAGAAGCAGGAAAATATGAGTACAAGATAAGTGAAATTGCAGGTGACGACGAAAATATAAAATACGATAAAACCAGCATCAAGCTTATTGTTGATGTTCGACCGGGACAAGACACTAACGGAAACTGGATTTTGGAGGCAGATGTAGATTACTACAGAGGCGGTGAGTCTCAGTCGCTGGCAGAAGATGACAGAAGCTTCACCAACATCAAGTATGCGCCTACCAACGCAAGCCTTGCGATTACAAAGAAGATACAGGATGCCGCAAATTCCTCATCCAAGTGGAATGCAGAACCGGGTCAGTTCTCCTTTGACCTCAAGGATAGCGCAGGAGAATTGCTCACAACCGTAAGCAACGGAGCCAATGGTGCGGTCAGATTCACAGGCGGCACCGGCTCAGGTCAGATTGAGGAATTGGTATACGGCTATTCGGATATAGGCGAACATATCTATACGATAAGTGAGGACAAGACGACGGCGGCTCCTGCCGGTTATACGTACTCGTCAGAGGTGATTACCGCCAAGGTGAATGTATACGCAGGTACTGACAGTAAGCTGCATACTTCCGTTGCGTACTATCTCAATAACAGCGAGAGTAGCACGACACAACCGACCATTACGAACAAATACACGCAGCCGACAGCAATCACGGTGAACCTTCAAGCTGCGAAGGAATACTACGACATAAGCAATGCGGCAGCCGGCGACAAGGGAACGATGCTCAAGGTCCCGGCAAATGCTTTCAGCTTTAAGCTGTCTGCTGGCAAGGATGTACCTATGCCGACAAACACGGCTCTTGTGACGGCCACTGACGGATCGCAGAGCCTGACGTTGACTGTGCCTAAGACGGACAGCGCCAAAGCCTCGACAGTAAGCTTCGGAGATATTTCGTACAGCAAAGCAGGCACATATCAGTACACGATTACCGAGCCTGCAGGCACAAACCCGAGCATTGATTATGACAAGAGCACAATAAATGTAACGGTTACGATAGGACTGAACACGAGTGACAATACACTTACAAAGACGGTAAGCTACACCAAGGATGACGAGACGACAGATGCACCGAAGCTTGTCAACAAGTACACACCGCCTACAGCAACCACGACAAGCCTTGCTGCAAGCAAGAGCCTGACAGCAACAAGCGGCACAGCACCTGCACTTACAGCGGGAGCATACAGCTTCCAGCTGACGACGGATGACGCAGGAAAAACTCCGGTAAAGAATGCAAAGGGTGAAGCAATTACCGCAACGAATGCAGCGGATGGCACTATCAGCTTCAGCGGAATCCCTGTAAGTACGCTTGGCGATAACAATGTATACTACATCAGCGAGGTAGTGCCTACAACAGGAAAGGATGCGGCAATCACATACGACAAGAGCGTATACAAGGCAGTTGTGAAGACTACGTATGCTAAGGGAACAGACGGCAAGCAGACAAACAATCTCGCTGTAGAAAGCACGACATACTACAAGAAGACTGACAGTGGCTGGGTAGAAATAACAAGCACGACACCGATCTTCACCAACACCTACACGCAGCCGACAGCAGCTACAGCAAGCCTTGCAGTAAAGAAGGCATACTACGATATCACTGAAGGAGACACTGCTGAAAAGAGAGTAGCAAAGTCAATCGCAGCAGGCGAGTTCAGCTTCACGCTGAGTGCAGGAAACGCAACAGGACTTGACACGACAACATCACTTGGCACATCACCAATGCCGGAGGATGCAACAGCAAGCGTAGGCGCAAGCACAAGCGAAGCTGACAAGACCGCAGCAGCGACCTTCGGAAGCATCAGCTACAGCAAGGAGGGTATATACACATACACGATAAAAGAAGCTAAAGGCTCGAATCCGAATGTAGCCTATGATACGACAACCTCGATCACAGCTACGGTTACGGTGGAAAGAGACAAGACGACCAATAAGCTTGGAGCAACGGTAAAATACACCGGTGGAAACGAAGCTAATACGACGGGCAGCACCACGGCTCTGACGATAGAAAACACCTACACCGCACCAAAGGACGGAACTGCAAGCATACAGGCAAGCAAGACATACAAGATAGCAGGAACAGAGACTTCAAAAGCTATCAAGGCTAATCAGTTTAATCTTGTGCTCGAAGCAGTCAGCGCACAGAATGCAAGCGGAGCTGCAATTAGCACAGTACCGATGCCTAACGGAGCTGCCGATGGAAAGCTGACAAAAACAGTAGCTGAAAACGCAAACGGAGCCTCAAATGTAGACTTCGGAAGCATAGCATACAGCACGGCAGGAGACTACTACTACAAGATAACCGAAGATACAACCGGATCAAGCACAGACGGAGAGGGAGTAGTAAACTTCGATAACCAGACTGTATACGTAAAGGTAAGTGTAGTCAAAGACGGAGCAAATTACAGCGCAACCGTGGCCTACAGCACCGATGCAACAGGAGATGTAACGGAGAAGACATACACCAAGGATGCTGTAAAGACCTTTAAAAACACCTACACACCGCCGGTAACGGCAACGCTTAAGGTACAGAAAGGCTTCACGGGTGGATACACGCAGACGACCTTCGTTCAGAATCAGTATATGTTTACTGTAACAGGAACCAATGTAAACGGAAGTATGGGAGTTGACACAAGCGGAGTAGCAACATACAGCTCACTTCCAAGCTTCACAAAGGCAGGAACCTATGAATACGTGATTCGCGAGACAGGCGAAAGTCCTAACCCAAGCATCGAGCTTAGCCAAGACTACATCAAGGCAAAAGTAACGGTAACAGAAACAAACGATGTACTCAGCACATCTGTAAGCTACGAGTTGTATGACAAAGACGGTACAAAGAAGACAGACTTGACCTATGCAACAGACGGCACGACACCTGTATTCAAGAACAAGTACACTGAGCCTAAAGCAACGAGTGCGACGATAGCTGTAAGCAAAGCGCTGACAACCACAGAGGGTGGCACGCTGCCTGCAATCGAGGCAAATCAGTTCACCTTCAAGCTTGAGAATACTGCTGCCCCTGCGGGAGTAGATACGATAGCTGAGAAGACAGCGAAAAACGACGCTAACAAGAAAGCAAGCTTCACAGTAAGCTACACAGGCGACGTAGCAGGAACCTACAAATATGTGATAAGCGAAGAAAGTGGAAGCCTTGCAGGCTACACATACTCAGCTCAGAAGATCTATGTAAAGGTAGAGGTAGGTAAGAATAAAGATAACCAGCTGACGAGCACAGTAAGCTACTACAGCGACGAAGCGATGACAACGGCTGTAACGAACCCTACGATAACCAACACCTACACGCAGCCGACAGCAGCTACAGCAAGCCTTGCAGTAAAGAAGG
>CAZQSP010000051.1:0-438 GCA_964596085.1 uncultured Oscillospiraceae bacterium | reverse complement strand
GGAAACGCAACAGGACTTGACACGACAACATCACTTGGCACATCACCAATGCCGGCAGGAGCAAGCGAAGGTGTACTGACAAGTACGGTATCAGGTTCGGAAACGGGTGAGGAGCTTGTAAGCTTCGGAAGCATCAGCTACAGTGAAGAAGGTATCTACAGCTATAAGATACAAGAAGCTGACGATAATAACCCGAGTACGACCTGCGATACGAGAGAAATCACAGCTACGGTTACGGTGGAAAGAAATTCGCAGACCAACGAATTTGAAATTACCGTGGCCTATGAGAGAGACAAAGAGAAGGTAAGCTATAAGCTTGGCGAGACTGAAAGCGTGCTCACCGTAACGAACACCTACAAGACACCGGATAGCACATCCGTAATACCGCAGATTACAAAGAAATTTGTGGATAATAACGGACAGCCAAGGAGCTTCGGT
>CAZQSP010000050.1:0-7157 GCA_964596085.1 uncultured Oscillospiraceae bacterium | reverse complement strand
GGGAAGCATCGACCTGATACCGTCAAATTGTATCATCGTCTCACTCCTTTTCTTAGACTTTTTCCCTTATATTTATATTCTAACAGAAAATTTTCCTCTGCGCCAGCTAAACGCCAAAATAATCTTTGTTCAAATACTCTCGACCCTTTTCGGTAATGTGGCAGCCTGCGCTCCCCGTGCCGAAGCTCACCAGACCGTCCTCGTTTAGCTTCTCAAGTATTCTTCTGAGCCTGTACTCAGATATCGTGCAGCCGAGCTTTTCCAATGTCTCAACAAGCTTTCGCCGTCCCAGGGCTCGTCTCTGCAGTATTTCCAAAACAATCTCCGCCTCCTCGTCCTCGGAGCGCAGCTTGCAAAGCTCCGAGAGCATAGCCTCCGAGGTATGCGAGCTCTCGCCTGCGCGACTCATATGAGCCTCTGCAAGCGACACATCACTATTGTTTCTCTTTCTTGTCTTCTCCGGGTCGACTCCCGTATCAGCCTCAGATCGCCTGTCGGCAGCCAAGCGATACTCCTCGAGCAGATAGTCGGGCAGATCGTCTGCTCCCAACGGACTTTCGCCTATGCTCACCATATATTCGATACAGTTGCGAAATTCTCGTATGTTTCCCGGCCAAGCATATGCCTGGAAGAAGGACATCACCTCATCCGTAAAGGCTATGCTGTTTACCGAGCCTTCGTCGGCGACAAACGCCTCTACCAGCGCAGGTATATCCTGTATCCTCTCCCTCAAAGGCGGAATGCTTACGGTCAAGGTATTCAAGCGGTAATACAAATCGAGTCTGAAGCTTCCGCTTTGTACCAGTGCTCTCAAATCTCTGTTGGTCGCTGCAATGATTCTCGTATCTATGCTTATTATCTCATCGCCGCCCACCTTCATTATTTCCTTTTCCTCAAGCACCCTCAGCAGCTTTGCCTGCATCTCCAGAGACAACTCTCCTATTTCATCCAAAAACAGCGTTCCCTTGTTTGCAGCTTGGAAAAGTCCTGTCTTTCCGCCTTTTTTTGCACCACTGAACGCACCCTCCTCGTAGCCGAACAGCTCCGATTCAAGCAGATTCTCGGGGATAGCCGCACAATTCAGTGCAACAAAGGGCAGCTTGCTCCTTTTCGATGCATTATGTATCGCGCCCGCAAAAAGCTCCTTGCCTGTCCCGCTTTCTCCGACCAATAGTGTGGGCTTGTCAACCTGCGCTATTTTTTTACAGCGGTCGAGCAAGGTTTCCATCTTTTCACTGCGATGTATTATTTCGTCAAAGCTGTGCTTTGCAACGTAGCCCTGCTTCTTAGCTTGCTTTTGGAATGCGGTTTCCAGGGAATGAAGCTCGGTTATATCCTTGAACATTATCAAGAACACATCAAACTCCTTGTTGTCTCGATTGATTTTCTCCTTGGACATCAGTAGCTGCTGATTCTTGGGGGCAGAAGCCACCAGCTTGTCCTTCACATCGCCCGAGCTTATCATCTCATCAACCATATGCGACAGCTGCGGAATATCCATAATGTCTTTTCCGCTTAGCTCAAAGTCTATTTTGAACATTTTAAGGAAACGGTCGTTGTGGTTTATTATCTTTTGATTTTCGTCCACGATTATCATGCCGTAATCTATACAGTCCGTTACCGCCCTGAGTGACATTGATGCCATCGAGGAGTTGTTAAAGAAGAAGGAGGTGTGATTTTTGGGCATACTCAGCTTGTTGCAATATGTCAGTATTCTTTTTTCTGTCTCATCGTCAAGCACACCTGCAGCCATAGAAACGTCAAGCAGCGTATTCAGTGAAATATACATCGGTCCCAGGTCGATAGTAGTACTTACCTCCTCGGGAATCGCAATCGGCTCCCCGCTGTATAATGCCACATCCATCTTTTTTCCGACCATATTCTTGTTTCCGACATAGTTTATATATAGATTAAGGTTTTGCAGTCCAAGCTCATATAACACGTATGCTGCCTGGTGTGCCTCTGAGTAATGCTTGTAGCAGGTCACCGTCTCGGTGCCTGCCGGAAGTGAGCTGAGATTTTTCTTTACCTCCTTGCCAAAGGTGAACGAAAGCAAAATCGTCTTTGTATCCTTTGTTATGAAGGGTCTGGCATCCGGGAAGCTGTACGGGCTTCCCATCAGCAGAACATCCGGCGGAGCGATTTTGCGCTCAAAGGGGCGATCCTTTTCTATCTCCCAGCAATAGGTATCAATTTCAAGTATCCCGGCAAACACGCTGTACAGCTCCTTGACATATTGGTCATTGGAGACCTTATCCTTGGTTGCAAGCAACAGTCTTTTCATTCTTATACCTCCAAAAGCTTATCTGTACGTTTTTCTTCCTTTTATCTAGCTATCTTATACTCGACCTTATACTCGACTATTTTACCATCTTTTTTGTCACAAAGCAATATCGTCCCGAAAAAATCCCGCTTTTTTGTGGGCGTTCATCCCGCAACCGCCTTGTAATCAGCTCCGGATCACTTTTTCCCACCTCACAAGGCATTTTTTCAGCTTGGCACAGTTTTTGCTTTTCATTTTGGTGTAAAATAAAACAGACAAAATGCGCGCAAAATTTGTCAAAGTCAAAGGATGTTTTAGGAGGTAAGAAATGAGTTCTGAAAACAAAAAAATCGTCAAGCCTTGGCAAGCATTATTGATGTTGGCTGTAGGCATTGCAGTAATTATTATCGGTTTATTGGTATTAAAGGTAAACAATCGTATCGTCTTAACTGTTGGCGGCGTAATTCTTGCGACTATGGCATGGGCATTCGGCATCAGCTATGACGAAATCCAGAAAAGCATCAAAGAAACCATCACTTCTATGATCGTAGCTATGCTGATTCTTTTGGCAGTAGGTACACTGGTAGGAGTGTGGATGGCATCCGGTACCGTTCCAATGATGATCTACTATGGTATGAAGATGATCACTCCGGGACTCTATCTGCCGATCGTATGTCTTCTTTGCACATTTATGTCAACCTGCGCAGGTACCTCCTGGGGTACACTGGCAACCGTAGGTGTAGCTTGTATGGGCGTTGCTGAAGGTCTGGGCATTCCTCTCGGTGTTGCAGCAGGTGCCGTATGCGTAGGCGCATTCTTCGGCGACAAGATATCTCCGTTATCGGATTCCCCTGTAATCACCGCTTCCGTTACGGATGTTGATATGATGACAGGTATCAAGCACTCCTTGATCACCACAGGTCCGGCTTACATTATTTCACTTATCTTCTTCGTGTTCTACGGATTACAATACGGCGAAGGTACTGTAGGCGGCGTTGTTTACAATGAAATCCTTACTACTGTAGGTTCTCAGTTCAATTTGAATGTTGTAGCTCTGTTACCTGTAATCGTTGTTATCGCATTGATTATGCTCAAGAAGCCTACGATTCCCACATTCGTAGCCGGCATCCTGGTAGGCGGCATTTTGGCAATGCTTCTTCAGGGCATGGACTTCGCTACATTATTAACTACTATGTATTCCGGTTATGCCGGCGAATCCGGTTCGGAAACCGTAGATGCTATGCTCAACAGAGGCGGTCTGTCCTCAATGAACAGCACTATCCTGCTTCTTATGGCTGCTGCAATCTTCGGTTCGCCGCTCAAGGCTGCGGGCGTTTTGGATATCCTGCTTCAGTACATGGAAAAAACTATCAAGGGCGCAAAGAGTATGTCACTGTGCTGCACATTGATTCACGCACTTTTCTTCTGCATCACAGGCGCTTACTACGTAAGCTACCCGGTAATCGGCGGAATGGTAAAGGATATGTATCCGGATTATGGCCTGGAAAAGAAGAACCTGATGAGATCAATGCTGGATACAGGTACAGGTCTTGCTCCGTTGGTACCTTGGTCCACAACAGGCTCATACACAGCAACTACTTTAGGTGTGACCACGATGTCCTTCGCTGCTTTTGCTCCAATGCTGTGGCTGTCGATCGTATTTACGCTGCTGATTTCCATTACAGGCATCGGTCTTGCAAAGCTCAAGGGAGAAGACGCTGCAAAATAAACTGTTTGGCTGTATAATTTATGCAACCGAGTTAAAATATAAAAAACTCTAGGAGGAACTAATCAATGGATAGAGTAGAAAAACTGTATCAGGATATGATCCGCATCCACAGCGTAAGCGGTTCCGAAAAGGAAATGGCTCGTTTTATCGGAAAAGAGCTTGAAGGTATGGGCTTGACACCTCACTACACTCACTACAAGGATATGGAAAACGCTGAATCCGTAGCTACGGTACTGGACAGCGGCAAACCCGGCAAAACTATGCTCCTCATCGGACACATTGATACCGTGGATTACGGTAACGGTTGGGAAACAGACCCTCTCGTTCCTACCGTAATCGGAGACAGAACCTATGGACGCGGTGCAATGGATATGAAGGGCGGCGATACTGCCATCGTGGAAACGCTTCGTTACTATGTTGACCACAAGGACGAGTTTAACGGCAAGATAGTTGCTGCATTCGTTGCAGACGAGGAGGTGCTTTCCAGAGGTACTTATCAGCTCCAAGCAGAGGGCTGGCTTAACGGTCTTGATTATGCTCTTATGGCTGAGTGCAGATTTGACAATGTTGCAGTGGGCTTCCGCGGCAGATATGTCTATGATGTAATCGTAAAGGGTGAGCTTGCTCACACAAAATATTACCCTGAGCTTGGCGAAAACGCAATCATTACGGCAGGCAAATTCGCAGCAGAGATTGAAAAGCTCCCTACTGCAACACATCCGCAGATGAACAAGGGAACCTGGTGTGTACGCACCATCGAAGGCGGCTACCCTAACGCTCTTAAGGTTTGCGACGAATGTAAAATGGCTGTTGAAAGATATGTTGTTCCGGGCGAAACTACCGAAAGCTGTCTCCTCCAGATGCAGGAGCTTGCAGAAAAGCTGGGTATCGCAGACAAGGTAGAGATCAAGCTCCGTCCAAGGGATTTACCTTATATGGAGTCCTTCGATGTACCGCAGGAGCATCCGCTTGTACAATGCGTAAGAAAACACTATTTGGACGTTGTCGGCGAGGAGCTTCCTTGTGCTTATGATATGTCCGTATGTGACTCAAATATTCTCGGTGCAATGGGAATCCCGACCATCACCTTTGGTCCTTCGGGCGGAAATATGCACGGCGCCAACGAATACGGATATTTCTCTCACGTTACGGCTTGTATCGAAATATACAAACGCTTAGTGAAGGATATGCTCAAATAGCTGTGCTTCTTCAGTATTACAATAATATTAAGACCGGTGTGTGCCGGTCTTAATTTCGCTTTTTAGTTTTACGACTTAGCTTTACAAATCACAGTTTTTCGGAGGTTGATATTATATGCAAACAGCTTTATCTTTTTTGCCGATAGTCTCACTTTTGGTATGTCTATTGATATTCAAATTTCCTGCCGGCAAAGCGGGTGCCATTTCATTTTTGATAGCACTTGCAATCAGCCTGTTCACCTTCAAGCCCGGTCTTGACGGCCTGGCAATTATGCTTTCCAAGGGCTTTGGCCTTGCACTCTTTGTGGTTTTCATCATTTGGGGTGCAATGCTTCTGTACAATATGGTCAAGGAAGTAGGTGCTTTGGAGGTAATCAATCAAAACATTCAGATAATTGTTGAGGACAGATATGTACAGTTTATGCTCCTCGCATGGGTGTTTGCCGCTTTCCTGCAAGGCATAGCAGGCTTCGGCATTCCTGTCATTGTTGTCGCACCTATCTTGATATCCATGGGCTTTGACCCTGTAATTTCCGCAGTCGGCGTGCTGCTTGGACATTCGTGGTCTATCAGCTTCGGCTCCATGGGTTCATCAATATATGCTATTGATATGGTGACCGATGCTCCGGTCGGAGATATAGTCGTATATATGGCACTTTTCGGAGCACTTTCCATGCTCTGTATGGGTCTTGCCGTTTCATTCATATACGGAGGAAAAAAAGCAGTTTTGACAGGGCTGCCGTATGTGCTGATTACAACTGCGACGATGAGCCTTACGCTGTATGTGCTCGCTTCTCTCGAGATGGTGTCGGTGCTTGGTCTGTCAACGGGAACGGTCGGGCTTGTAACAATGTATCTGGTGTACAGGCTGAAGCATCGCTCCTCAGGCAGAAAGCCCCTGTATAGTAGCAAGCTCAGCCCTGTAGAAAGTGTACTGCCGTACATTCTAATCATAGTTTTTTCGGTCGCATTCTTTATCATCAATCCGTCACTTCAGCTTACGCTTGATTTCCCGGGCTATGAAGCTCTCAGCGGAACGGTGATTGAGGCCGAGGAGAATTATGTGAAGTTTAACATTTTGAAATATCCGTTCTGCATTATAATGCTGGCATCCGCAATCAGTATGCTTGTATACAAAAAACGCGGCTGCTTTAGCCTCAATACTATGAAAACGGTATTAAACGCTACAATAAAAAAATGTGTGCCTACAACTATCACACTTATATTCCTTCTGTGTATGGCGCAGATAATGATGGATTCGCAGATGATAGCGAGCATGGCAGCCGTGCTGGTAAGCCTGGCAGGCGGCCTTTACCCTTTGATTTCTCCGTTTATCGGACTTTTGGGTGCATTCATAACCGGAAGCAACACGAACTCAAACGTATTGTTCGGCGCACTTCAAGAATCCTCGGCGATTTCCTTGGGTCTGTCCGTACCTATTATGTGTGCGGCGCAGTCCCTGGGCGCTTCAGTCGGAGGTGCAATAGGTCCGACAACGGTAGCTCTGGGCGCAACCTCGGCGCAGATTATAGGCGAGGAGTCAAAGATATACAAGTATACGCTAGTCCCCGTTTTGCTGACAGCCTTGCTGCAGGGAATTGTAAACTATCTTCTTTTGACTGTTTTGTAGGAGGGGTATAATGAGTAAAAATATAATCGTTTTGATAATGACGGCAGCATTCTTGTGTATGTATATTCCTTTTGGTGCTGCAAGCCGAATCCTTGACGGAGCGGGCATACTGCTTCTGTGCGTATGTGCTCTCATCACCGCCTTCGGCGGCAGTACCGGAAAAAAATAAATGCCACCTTTTCATTCCGGGGTTGATATTCACACTGACTCGGCGTTAGTGCGAATATCCGCCCCGGTTTTTTTATATTCTCGCTTATGTAGGCACGGCGTTCTCTGCCTAGCCACTGTACATACTCCGCAGTGCCGCAATACTCCTGCGGTAGAACGCATAGCACG
>CAZQSP010000049.1:0-7183 GCA_964596085.1 uncultured Oscillospiraceae bacterium | reverse complement strand
TGCTTCTCATCATCGTTCTTATGGTAAAGCCTACGGGAATCTTCGGCGAGAAGGACATAAACAAGGTATAAGGAGGGACAGATATGGAAAAGACTTTATCAAAGAAACAAAAAACTGTCCTCAGTGCCATTGCAATTTTGATTTTTCTCGTGTTGGTGCTGCTGGGTGATATGTATATTCCTATGACCTCAAAGTGGAATATGCTTATGACGGTGCTCAAGAAGGGCTCGATTTTCGCACTCGTTGCGGTTTCGATGAACCTGCTCAACGGCTTTACGGGACTTTTTTCACTGGGTCAGGCGGGCTTTATGCTCATAGGTGCATATGCCTATGCGATTTTTTCGATTCCGGCGGCTCAGCATCAGGCTGTATATCAGTATTTTGAGGGCGGCATCTTTCAGTTTTCCGTTCCGGATCTGCTGATGAATGCGCTCGGCGGTGAGGGCAGCTTCGGAGGCTTTGTCGGAGAGTATCTTGGCATATTCATTTTGATAATTTTTGCGGGACTGCTTACCGCATTCATAGCCTATCTGATAGGCATACCGGTGCTCAGACTGAAATCCGACTACCTGGCAATCGCAACGCTGGGCTTTGCGGAGATACTTCGTGCGGTATTCCAGTGGAACACCTTGGGGCCTGTAACAAACGGCTCCAACATACTCAGAGAGTTTACGACATACGAGACTGCTCTGTTCCCAATAATTTTCTCGGGACTTTGCATTGCGCTGATCGTTATGATGATAAATTCCACATACGGCAGAGCCTTCAAGGCTATCCGCGACGATGAGATAGCGGCGGAGGCAATGGGTGTGAACCTGTTCAAGCACAAGGAGCTTGCATTCGTAATTTCCTCCTTCTTTGCGGGAGTGGGCGGTGCCCTGTTTGCAATGTTCCAAAATTCGGTAAGTGCTGCGACCTTTACAACAAATATGACATACGAAATTCTGCTGATCGTGGTAATCGGCGGTATCGGTTCGATTACGGGCTCTGTAATAGGCTCCTTCATCTTCATCGGAATGAACGAATGGCTGCTCAGAGGTCTTGACCAGGGCGAATGGCTCGGAATCCAGTCCTCGCTTATGAGATCCGGCTTCCGTAAGGTAGTATTCGCTGTTCTGATCATGCTTGTCGTGCTGTTCTTTGCAAGAGGTATTATGGGCAACAAGGAGTTCTCCTGGGACGGACTGCTGCGCCGGTTCAGAACCCTGCCGAGCAGACTCAGGGCATGGCCGTCAAAGAAAAAGGCACAGGCTGCCGAGCGCAAGGCTGCAAGAGCAATCAAGAAGGAAGCAAGGGCAAAGGCTGCCGAGAGAAGGGCTGCCGGAGCCGAGTCGGTCGTAGAAGCCGAAAGGCTGTTTACACCGCTGCCTGTGTATGACCACGTGGTAGTGTTTGATAAGGAGGTGCGCTGATATGGAAAGAGAAATCGTATTAAAGCTCTCCGATATAACTATGCAGTTCGGTGGAGTTGTGGCTGTAGACAATCTGAACCTCAAGGTTCACAAGAATGAAATCGTAGGTCTGATAGGTCCTAACGGTGCCGGCAAGACCACTGCGTTCAATGTAGTTACGGGCGTATACGAGCCGACAAACGGCTCGGTCTCCATAAACGGAGTGGTTGAGATAGAAAATTATCCAAAGGGCAAGATGGCTGAGACATACAAGGGAAAGCATCAAGGCGACTACAATCAGACTCTGAGGCTGACTCCGGACAGGGTAACGAAGCTCGGAATTGCCAGAACCTTCCAGAACATCAGACTGTTCAAGGAAATGACGGTGCTGGAAAATGTTTTGGTCGCAATGCATATGAATCAGAAGCAGAGCATCATAGGTGCGACCTTCAAGTCCAAGAGGGCAAGAATCGAGGAGAAGCAGATGCTGCAGGAGGCAGAGGAGCTTCTGAGGAAGGTTGAGCTGTATGAAAACAAGAATGACCTTGCGACATCGCTTCCTTACGGCAAGCAGAGGCACCTGGAAATTGCCAGAGCGCTTGCCACAAGACCTAAGATTCTTCTGCTTGACGAACCGGCAGCAGGTATGAATCCGCAGGAGTCCGATGAGCTTATGCATTTTATCGGAAGGATTCGCGATGAGTTCAATCTGAGTATTTTGATGATTGAACACCATATGCAGGTAATTATGGGTATCTGTGAGCATATCTATGTGCTGAACTACGGCGGACAGATTGCTGACGGTACACCGGAGGAAATTCAGAATAACCCTGCGGTTATAGATGCGTATTTGGGGGTGGAAGAATAATGCTGGCAATCAGAGATTTACACGTATATTACGGCGGTATTCACGCTTTGAACGGTATCAGCCTGGATGTTCCCGACGGAAAGATAGTTTCGTTGATAGGTGCGAACGGCGCAGGCAAATCCACGACTCTCAAGGGAATTATGGGACTTGTTCCGAAGTCAGAGGGACATATATACTGGGATAATACGGATATCACAGCAATGAAAACAAAGGATATAGTCGGCGAGGGTATAATTCTTTGCCCGGAGGGACGAAAGATTTTTCCGGATCTGACGGTAGAAGAAAACCTGTCGGCCGGTGCGTATCTCAGAAAGGATAAGGCGGAGATTGCAAAGGACAGAGAATGGGTATACAGCCTGTTCCCTCGTCTGAAGGAAAGAACCTGGCAGCTCGGAGCCACGCTTTCGGGTGGTGAGCAGCAGATGCTTGCCGTGGGACGTGCGCTTATGAGCAGACCTAAGCTTTTGATGCTGGATGAGCCTTCCCTCGGATTGGCTCCGCTGATAATAAAGGACATATTTGTTATAATCCAACAGATAAAAGAGGCAGGCGTAAACGTCCTGCTGATTGAGCAGAATGCGAACGCGGCATTGGAAATTTCGGATTACGCATATGTAATGGAAACCGGAAATATCACCATGGCAGGACCGGGCAAGGCATTACTTGCGGACGAAAGAGTAAAGGCGGCTTACCTGGGAGAGTAGGCCTGAGATAAAGAGGGGGAACAGATGAAGAAGACAGTAAAAAGAGTGCTTGCAGTCGGTCTGTGCCTGTCACTTGCGGCAGGGCTTTGCGGCTGCACGACTTACAGTAACTTCAAGAATGCTTTCTTTGGAGACGACGGTGCAGCGAAGGAAAGGACTGTTAAAATAGGGGTTTTTGAGCCGATTACGGGACAACACAAGGCTGAGGGAAACGAGGAGGTTATGGGCATAGAGCTGGCGCATGAGCTTTATCCCGAGGTCTGCGGAAAGAAGATAGAGCTGGTCTACGGTGATAACAAGTCCGACATATATACCGGAGAGACGGCGATACAGGAAATGATATCCGCAAACTCTCTTTCCGTTATTCTCGGAAGCTACGGAGAGACCCTGACACTGATAGCCGGAAAGTATGCCAAGGCGAACAATATACCGGGCATTGCGATATCCAGCACAAATCCGCTGGTGACGACCAATAACGAGTATTATTTCAGCGCGACCTATTCCGAGACAAGGCAGGGGGATGCACTGGCTGATTTTGCTTTCAGCTCGCAGAAGAAGCTGAGCGCAGCGACCGTCAAAGTGGACTCTGACGACAGTGCCACAGCTACCGTCAAGAGATTTACAAACAGAATGAAAAAGCTTACGCAGGACAACAAGAGCGTCGTAGGCTCCTTTACGCTGCCGAAGGATTCGTCGGATTACACGCAGATAATCGACGGAATAAGGGAAGCCGGTGCCGAAGCGGTATTTTTGGCGCTATCGCCGAGCGTTGCGAGTGAGTTCCTGAAGCAGGCGGAGAGCAAGGGGCTGCTTTCTGTGCTTTACCTCGGAACGCGTGAGTGGAACAACAGCGAGCTGATAAAGCTGCTCAAGAGCAACCCGAGCTTTAATGTGGCATTTCCAACGGAGCAGGGGCAGAATACGGAGACAGAGACCTCCGATATGTTTGTCAGAGCATACAAGGCAAAATACGGTGAGAATATGGAGCCGTCCGAGCGCACAACGGTGGCGTTTGATGCGTATTGTATGGCGCTGGATGCGATAAGCAGGGCGTATGACTCCGTGCTGGAGCAGGATCCCGACAAGCTTATGGATGCAGCAGCCACCGAGGCTGAGGGACGAGCTGCAAAGGAGGCTTGGCAGACGGCGATAGATACAGGTATACCAACAGGCACACAGATAAGACAGGCACTCAGCGAAACGAAGGATTTTAAAGGGGCCTCCGGAATCATAAATTATGCCGGAAGGAACGAGGCAACAAAATCCATCACGGTTACGCACATTGCGGCAGGAGCCGAGAGAGAGTCGTATACGGTTGAATAATGCGGACTATATGTTAAAATAATATATAACAGTATGCAGAGGCTAAAATACAATAGCAGAAGAGTGAAAGGATGAATGAAATGGAAGAAAAAATTAAGGCAGCGATTGATCAAATCAGACCATTTTTGCAGAGAGACGGCGGAGATGTTGAGTTTGTTGAGCTTACGGAGGACAATATCGTAAGGGTTAGACTTCAGGGACATTGTGCAGGCTGCCCGGGTGCTCAGATGACTCTCAAATCTGTCATAGAGAGAATCATAAAGGAAAGCTATCCGGAAATTCAGGCAGTCGAAGCTGTATAATTTGACGGTGGCAGACAGAGGATGGACTACGAGAAATATCTTGAGAAAAACAAGGAAGCTATGCTTTCGTCGCTTTCGGCTGTTCTTCGCTGCAGGAGCGAGCAGTCAAGGGCAGTGCGCGGCGCAGACGGCAGCCTTTATCCCTTTGGCGAGGGCGTACAGGAGGCATTTGATACCTTTCTGAGGCTTGCCGAGGATATGGGCTTTGAGACGTACAATGCGGACAATTACGGCGGTCACGTGGACCTTGTCGGCAGCGGAGTGCCTGTAAGAGACAGCAGCGGCAAAATAATATCGTATGAGAAGCCCAAGGTTTTAGGAATACTTGGGCATCTTGACGTTGTGCCGGCAGGCAACGGATGGGATTTTGAGCCTTATGCCGGAGAAATACGGGACGGAAAAATCTACGGCAGAGGCACGACGGACGACAAGGGGCCTATGGTTTCGTGCTTGTATGCAATGAAAGCTCTCAAGGATGCAGGATATATTCCGCAGACAACGATACGTTTGATTATCGGCTTGGATGAGGAAACGGACTGGAAGGGTATGGATTACTATTTTTCCAAGGCTTCCAAGCCCGACTTCGGCTTTACTCCCGACGGCGATTTTCCGATAATAAACGGAGAAAAGGGAATATTGGTGTTTGAGCTTGCCAAGAGGTTTTCGAGAACGCAGACAAAGGGTATGGAGCTTCGTTCACTTTCGGGAGGTACGGCGGCAAACAGCGTTGCCGATTATTGCAGGGCAGTCGTGAGGAATCAGAATACGACGGAGGCAGAGCCGTATGCAAGGCTGCGCGAGGAGCTTGACAAATTCCGCAAGGAAAGCAGCTATAGGCTGCACGCAAGGGGAATGGGAAAATCACTGGAGCTTACGGCTGAGGGTGTGAGTGCGCATGGTGCAAAGCCCGATGCAGGCTTGAATGCGATATCCGTAATGATGTCATTCCTGAGCCGAATCAATCTCGTCAACGAGGATCACAATGATTTTATCGAATTTTACAACAAATATATCGGCTTTTGTCTGGACGGAGAGAGGCTTGGAATAGATTTCAGCGATGAAATTTCCGGAAAGCTCGTATTCAACGTCGGTATGGCGGAGATGAACGAGAAGGCGGGCAAGCTTACGGTAAACGTGAGGTATCCGGTGACACTCGAGGAGGAAAGGGTGTACAGCACGATGATGCCTGTCCTTGAACGCTACAATTTTGGGCTTTTGAAGCTCAAATCGCAGGCTCCGATATATATGGATACGGACAGCCCTATGGTAAGGCTTCTGACCGAGATTTATCGCAAGCACAGCGGAGATTACAAGGCTGAGCCCTTGGTCATCGGCGGCGGCACCTATGCTCGGGCTGCGGACAACATCGTTGCCTACGGAGCGCAGTTCCCGGGCGATACGGATCTTATGCACCAAAAGAATGAAGCACTGAGCATTGAGCGCCTTGTGCAGATGACAAAAATTTATGCAGAGGCTATTTACAAACTCTCCTCGGGGGAATATAATAGATAGCGTGAGTTCCCGAGAGGGAAAAACATAATCTGTTTCAGGGCGAGGTGAAATTCCTCACCGGCGGTGACAGTCCGCGAACACCGAAAGGTGCCGATCAGGTGGAAATCCTGAACCGACGGTATAGTCCGGATGAGAGAAACAAGATACCTGTGCGGCTTTGCATCTTGCAGGATGTCGCAGGGGGATTCGTATGTTGCTTTTTTGAGCCTTGATATTAGAATCAAGGCTCTAGTTATTTCACCTGACAGATTTCCAAAGCACAGCTTAGCGTGGCGCAGTCGACCTTTGCATACGGCTTGCGCCAAACAGAAAGAGAGGAAACTGTAAAATGAACAAGCTTAACACAAAAAACAATCAAAAAATGAAGGCTGAACGGCTTGCGAAGATGGGAATGATGGCGGCGCTCGCTTGTGTAGTGGGTCTGGTTAGATTTCCGCTGATACCGGCGGTATCGTTTTTGACCTATGACTTTGCGGATATTCCGGTATTTATCACAGCCTTTGCCTTCGGACCTGCGGCAGGGCTGATGACGGTAACGGTTGTGAGCGCAATTCAGGCGTTTTTGCTCGGGGGCGACAGCATCTACGGCTTCATTATGCATATGCTTGCATCGGGAACCTTCCTTTGCATTGCCGGCTTGATATACAGAAAGCACAAGACCAAGAGGGTGGCTCTGATTTCACTGGTGCTTGCAACGCTTGCAATGACTGCGGTGATGGGCTGTGCAAACTACGTCATCACACCGTTTTATTACGGCGGAGAGGCTATGAGGGCAACGGTAGTAGGCATTATGCCGCTGATCCTCCTGTTCAATGTCATAAAGGGCAGCTTGAACTCACTTATCACCTTCGTCATATACAAGAGAATTTCGAGCTTCCTGCACGCTGAGGGCTTCCACGTGAAGAAAAGGCAGGAGTAATTACGGTAAAGGATTTGCAGAGAATATGGAAAGCGTGAGAACGGTTTATATAAAAAACGAAGCGGAAACCGAGGCATTCGGACTTGAGCTTGCAGCCACACTTGCGGCAGGCGATGTTGTGGCACTCATAGGCGATTTGGGTACAGGCAAGACAGCCCTTACCC
>CAZQSP010000048.1:0-7335 GCA_964596085.1 uncultured Oscillospiraceae bacterium | reverse complement strand
CTTATCTCCTGCTTGTGCAAAAGCAGCTTTCTGTCCCTCAGCGGATCCACATTGAAGCGGTTGCCCTGCTCATACGGGCTGATATTCATACCGTAAAGCATTACCTCCCCGTCCTTGATTTTGGCATAGCTTTCCTTGATGCTCACCTTGCCCTGTCTCACTGACTTGATTTCCGTGCCGGTCAGCACGATTCCTGCCTCGTAGCTGTCCTCGATAAAATAATCGTGATATGCTTTTTTATTGCTTGCGACTAATTTTCGCTCCCTTTTTCCCATAAAATCACCTTCCCCAAAAGCTTCTCGCCATCCACCGTCAAGGCTCTGCCGTAAACAGCATCAGGTGAACACGAAAGCCTGAAGCATCCGTCCTTTTTTCCGGATACCATACGTATGCTTTTTCTGCCCTCCTGCGAATCAAACTCGTAGACATCGGTCCTGTACAGAACCAGGTCGCCCACAGAGATATCCGAGGCCTCGCATTTTTTTATCAAAACTCGACCTCCGGGCTCCAAAATCGGCAGCATAGCCGTGCTTTCTACCTTGTACAGCTCATAATTACCGAAAAAATACAATGCCGTGGTCACACCCAGTACGGCAGCGGTCAGCCTCAAAATCCATTTGCCCAAGCCCAAGCTCCCTCTTTTCTCCGTATTCGCAATCAGAATCAGAACAGCGCTATGCTGTCAAACGGATACAGCCTTATCAGAACCTTGCCGACTATGGTATCCTCAGAAATAGTGCCGACTCTCGGCGAACGGCTGTCCTCGCTTACGCCCCTGTTATCACCCATAACAAACAGCTCGTTCTCGGGAACCGTCAGCGGATCCATATCGCCCGAAAGGCCCTGCTCCTTGACATACGGCTCGTCCATTTCGTCTCCGTTTATGTATACATAGCCGTCTCTGATTTCCACAATATCTCCCGGCAAGCCGATTATCCTCTTTATCAGACACTTCTCCTCGCCCTCGTCGGTCAGCAGCTCAGATTTGAACACAATCACATCTCCTCTTTGCGGATCTCCGAAAAGCCTGTATGCCTGTCTGCTCGTAATTATATAGTCATCCGAATGAAAATTCGGCTCCATTGACTGCTGCTGAACGATGATAGGCTTCAAAAAAGCAAGTATCAGTGCAGCAATGGCTACCGCAATGACAATGTCCTTGACCCATTCCAAAATATTTTTCATCTATCTCACCTCTTAATTATTTCCGAAAATAGTAGCTTTTATACGCATAAAATCAGGCGGAAGCTGCGCTTCGACGGTTTTTCCCGCCGCTCCCCCGGCTCCGCTGTCTGCAAGCGGCATTCTGCGGAAAATCAGCCTGTATGCGTGCAGGAGCTGAGTCGTCAGTCCAAGCTCCCTCTCCATCAATATATTCACCCTCTTGTTTCCGTATTTCACATCGCCGATGAGCGGATATCCGGCCTTTGCCAAATGTGCGCGTATCTGGTGTGTCCTGCCCGTCAAAATTTCAACCTCGACCAGGGTAAAGCTTTGACCCTTCCACTGTGCATACTCCAGGGGTCTTGCTATCGTTTCCATAAGCTTGCCCTCTCCGTCCTCGGAAACAACACTGACAAGGTTTCTGCTTTCATCCTTAGTCATTTTGGCACGCAAACGAAGCGCCTTTTCGAGTCTGCCCGACACTATCGTAAGATAAAGCTTGCTGATTTCTTCCTTTTCGCGAATCATGCGGTTAAGCTCCTGCAGAGCAGCGGCGTTTTTGCCGAAGGCGACCAGTCCCGTAGTGTTGCGGTCAAGCCGGTTTGCCGGTGCCGGAGTAAAGGTCTTTTCGCTGCGCGGATCGTAATCGCCCTTTTCTATCAGATAATCAACGACCTGATTGGCAAGGTGATTTTTCTTTTCGCTGCTGTCTCCGTGCGTGAGCAGTCCGTAAGGCTTTTCGACTACCAAAATATTCTCGTCCTCGTAAGCAATTCTGAACTGCTTTTTGACCCTTGCGTGCGTTTTTTCCTTTTGGAGCGCACTTGCGGTTTCGTCGCTTATGTATAGGGTCAGCTCGTCGCCCTCCGCGAGCACTTGATTTTCCTTGACACGCTTGCCGTTGAGCTTTATGTCCTTTCGTATCAGCTTGTATATCAGGCTCAGCGATGCATTGTTGAAATATTTCTTCAAAAACCTATCCAGTCTTTGATTCGCTTGATTTTTTGTGACTATTATCTTAAACATAGACCCATTATACAACAAAACGACTTGAGAAAAAAGTCTAAATGTGCTAAAATATCAGATATAGTTTTGAAAAAACACAGCGTTCGGCAAAATTCCGCCCACGCTGCCTTCGGAGGACGAAATGAACAGGATAAAGGATTTTATATACGATAAAAATGATGTTATTATTGCTGCACTCATTATTATTGTTGCGGCTCTGATCATAGCTTGGCGGATGAATGTTATTTTGCAGTACCCAAAGGAGCTGATAACGCCCGAAAGCGACATTCAAACAGAAATGCCTATCGACGGGCAGGGCTCGGCTTCGGATACGGACAGTGATGCCGCAGGCTCAGACTCCGATTCTGACAGTGATGCGGAGGCAAACAATGACAACTCCCTGCCACAGACCACTGCTGAGCTTTGGACCGAGGGCAGGCTCACGCAAAATGTCGAGGTTACGGTTGACGGTGCAACCGCCTCTGCTGCAATTCAATGCCTTATCGACAAGGAGCTGTTCACTGATTATGCCGAATATCAAGCCCTGTGCGACACGCTCGGTCTCAACCACGAGAAGGTAAGCGCCGGAACCTTCACCTTTGAAAAGGGCTCCACGAAGGAGCAGGTGGCAAAAAAAGTCAACTGGAGCTAAGCACCAATCAAATGCGGCAATCCGGGTACGAAAGTTAAAGCTCAAGCTCAAATGAAAATGAAATTGAAAACGGGACCTCGCTTGCGGTAGTCAGCCAAAAGCGGCGTCCCGATTCTGAAGCCGGTCGGGTCTGAAGGACGGAGTAGCTTTCGCCACACCGCCCTAGTCGGAAATCAGCTTGATGATTTTTTCGAGTCTTGCTCTTTGGCTGCTGTTCATCATTGGCATAAGGCTTCTAAGCATTGCCTGCTGACGGCTTGCGCCGATGCTTGCTGCCGAAAGCTGCTCCTTCATATTCAAAATGTATCTTGCCAGCTCCTCGTCGGATTTTCCCTCAAGCCCCTTCAGCAGATTTTTATCCACGCTCGCCTTGCTGCCTATTCCGAGCTGTTCGGCGATTTCCTTTGCCATTGTTTCGTTTATATCCATTTCTGTACCGCCTTTCCGTAAAAGATATTCTAATTTATGCACAGCCGCTCACGAAATTGCTTGTTTTTCATATATTATTTATTACAGGCTTGCGTATGCTCTTGTCCGTATGCGTGTGCGCCAAGCTCTGTGCAATATATTTCTGTTTGGAGAGGTATACATATGAACAACAATTCTGAGTCTGTCGGTTTGGTCCTGCTACTCATACTTCTGCTCGCTATGCTTGCTGTCAATCCCCCCAAGCTTCCTCGGATTTCCGATATCTCTGAGCTTGCAAATCTGTCGAAGCTGTCAAGCCTTTTGAGCCTTTTCGAGCTTTCGAGGCTTTCTGAGCCCGAGGCGGTCATCAACAGCTCGGCACTTCCCGAGCTCAGCGGTCTGATGGAAATGCTGGCTCCCATTATAAACGGTCTGAAGGAGAGCGAGTAGGGAGTGTCAGGGCTCGCCCCGCAGTCAAACGCTGCACGGCGCTCGAGGCCCACGGGGATGAAGGGCAAAAAAAACGCTGAATTTCACATTGCTATCTTTTTTTTTCGACCTCGTTGTTGTATACTAATAGATAGTTAAGCTGTCCGTCGCATATCCGCACGGATGCTACATGGGAGGTAAAAAATGGCACTTGTAACCACAAAAGAAATGTTCGCCAAGGCACTGCAATCCGACTATGCGATTGGCGCATTTAATGTAAATAATATGGAAATCATTCAGGGCATAGTCGAGGCAGCAAAAATCGAGCAAGCACCTTTGATTCTTCAGGTTTCCGCAGGGGCACGCAAATATGCAAAGCCTGCATACCTGACAAAGCTCGTTGAGGCTGCTATACTTGACACAGGGCTCGATATCGCACTTCATCTGGATCACGGCGAGGACCTTGAAATCTGCAAGAAGTGTGTCGACGACGGCTTTACTTCCGTAATGATCGACGGCTCCAAGCACCCGTTTGAGGAAAACATACGCATAACAAGGGAGGTCGTAGAATACGCTCACGCTCACGGCGTTGTTGTCGAGGCTGAGCTTGGTAAGCTTGCGGGAGTAGAGGATGATGTCAAGGTCGATGCTCGCTCCGCTACATTTACGGATCCCGACGAGGCCGCTGAGTTTGTTGAAAAAACAGGCGTAGACTCGCTTGCCATCGCCATCGGTACGAGCCACGGCGCATACAAATTCAAGGGCGAGCCTTATCTTGACTTTGAAAGACTTAAACTAATACATAAGCTGATTCCGAGCACGCCGCTTGTCCTGCACGGAGCCTCCTCCGTTCTCAAGGAGTTTGTAGATAGGTGCAACGAGTACGGAGGCAGCATTCCGGGAGCACAGGGCGTACCGGAGGACATGATCAGAGAAGCTACCAAATACGGTATCTGCAAGGTAAACATCGACACCGACCTCAGACTTGCCATGACTGCTGAGGTTCGCAAATACATAGCCGAAAATCCTGCTGACTTCGACCCGCGCAAATATCTCGGCCCGGGCAGAGATGCCATCCAAGCGATGGTACAGCACAAGATCAAAAATGTCCTGAACGCATCAAACACGCTGTAGCTCGGCATACCTTATTCGTTGCAAAGGGTGTAGAAGCCTTTCAAGGCTCATTGCATTTTTTGCGATTGTGCGACATCTATAGCCTTTGATTATCAGACTTGAAGGCATTCCTGCTTTCTCTATCCAAATTCAGTGCCCGCTGTCTGTGCGGCTGCGGCTCCTGCAGGGCTTACCTGCAGGCTCTCCGCTGCTGCAGCCGCCGCAGCGGCAGTCTTGGCAGCGATCGCAGCCGCCGTGCCGCAATATGCTTAGCACTGCCCCGACGGCTCCAAGTCCTATTATGAGCAACACCAAAATCGTTGCCGTGTTCATTTTCTGTCTCCTCCCCTTCAATCACATCAAAGCAGCATTTCCTATCATATATACCGCAAACGCACAGATCCACGCTATTGCGCATTGCAAAAGCACGACCAAGACAGCCCATCCGCTGCCCAGCTCTCGCTTGATTGCGCTTATCGCTGCAATGCAAGGCGTGTACAGCAAACAGAATACCAGCAGTGCGGCAGCCGCAAGCGGTGTCAAAAGTGAAGCTATGCCGATGCCGTCCGTCAGCACCGTCAGTGTAGCCACAACGCTCTCCTTTGCCATAAAGCCCGTAATCAAGGACGTTGAAATTCTCCAGTCTCCAAAGCCGAGCGGCTCAAAAACAGGCGCTATAGCCCCTGCAAGCATGGCCAGCAGGCTGTCCTGCGAATCGGAAACCACATTGAGCCTCATATCAAAGGTCTGAAGACACCATATTACTATAGTCGCAATGAAAATAACCGTAAACGCTCTTTCCAGGAAGTCCTTTGCCTTTTCCCAAAGAAGCAGTCCCACATTCCTTGCGCCCGGCAGGCGATAATTCGGCAGCTCCATTACAAACGGAACCGGCTCCCCCTTGAACGCAAATGCTCTCATCAGCAGCGCAAACAGAATGCCTGCAAGTATACCCGTGAGGTACAGCACTATCATCACTGTCACCGCATTTTCAGGAAAAAACGCCGCCGTAAAAAAGCCGTATATCGGCAGCTTTGCGGAACAGCTCATAAAAGGTGTGAGCAGTATGGTCATCCTTCGGTCACGCTCCGACGGCAGTGTCCGGCTTGCCATAACACCCGGCACCGTACAGCCGAAGCCGATAAGCATCGGCACAATGCTTCTTCCGGAAAGCCCTAGCTTTCTGAGCAGCTTATCCATTACAAAGGCAACCCTTGCCATATATCCGCTGTCCTCAAGTATCGAAAGGAAGAAAAACAGCGTTACGATAATCGGCAAAAATGACAATACACTGCCCACGCCGGCAAAGATGCCGTCGATCACGAGCGAGTGTACCACTGCATTGATGCCGTATGCCGAAAGCAGTCCGTCCGTAAGCTCCGTCAATGCGCCTATACCCGTGTCAAGCAGCTCCGCAAGCCACGCACCTATCACCCCGAAGGTGAGCCAAAATACAAGCGCCATAATTCCCACAAAGGCAGGCAAAGCCGTGTACTTGCCCGTCAAAAGCTTGTCAAGCTTGACGCTCCGTGCGTGCTCCTTGCTTTCGCGCGGCTTTACCACCGTTGCCGAGCAAAGCTGCTGAATGAAGGAGAATCGCATATCGGCGATTGCCGCCGCTCTGTCCATTCCTCTTTCCTCCTCCATCTGACAGATTATGTGCTCGAGCATTTCCTTCTCGTTCTGATCCAGCCCGAGCTTTTCGAGAATCAGTCTGTCACCCTCCGCAAGCTTGCTTGCCGCAAATCTAAGCGGAATACCGGCATTTTGTGCGTGATCCTCTATCAAGTGCATTATTCCGTGCAGACATCTATGTACCGCTCCGTTGTGCTCCTGCGGATTGCAAAAATCGGCGCGACCCGGTCTCTCGCAGTACTGAGCCACGTGGAGTGCGTGACTTACAAGCTCGGCTGTTCCCTCATTTTTTGCCGCCGCAATGGGAATCACCGGAATCCCGAGCATTGCCTCCATCTCGTTCACAAGCACCGTTCCTCCGTTTTCCCTGACCTCGTCCATCATATTCAGCGCAAGCACCATCGGGATGTTCAGCTCCATAAGCTGCATCGTCAGGTACAGATTTCTTTCGATATTTGTCGCATCCACTATATTTATAATCCCCGTAGGCTTGCTGTCCAAAAGAAAGCTTCGGGTAACAATTTCCTCGCTTGTATACGGCGACATCGAATAAATGCCGGGCAGGTCCGTCAGCAGGGTGTTCGGCTGACCCTTTATAACCCCGTCCTTCCTGTCCACGGTCACTCCCGGGAAATTCCCTACGTGCTGATTTGAGCCCGTAAGCTGATTGAATAGAGTAGTTTTGCCGCAATTTTGATTCCCGGCAAGAGCAAGGCTGAGCAGTGTGCCCTCCGGAAGCGGCATACCGTCCGTCTTGACGTGATAAATGCCGCCCTCTCCCAGCCCCGGATGCTGCGACCTTGTGGCCTTAGCAGCGCTCTGCCCCTTGCCGCCTACGCTCCTGTGCCTGCGAAATACAATGCTTGCGCCCTCCGCCGTCTGATCCTCCTCGCAGGGCAGCTCCATGCTGCCTGCGCTGCACGGCTCTA
>CAZQSP010000047.1:0-7705 GCA_964596085.1 uncultured Oscillospiraceae bacterium | reverse complement strand
TGTATGAGATTTCCTTGAGCTTGAGCGAGCCCTCATAGGCTACCGCCGAGTCAAGCCCCCTGCCGATGAAGAATACCTGATCGCGGTTGTACAGAATCCTTGCCAAAGCCTCAATCTCGCGCACATCCTTTAGATAGCTCTCCAGCTTATCGGGTATTTCTTTCAGGTCCTTTACAAATTTATCATAATACTCCTGCGATATCGTTTCTCTTACACGACCCATGTACAGCCCCAAAAGGTACATACAGGTGAGCTGTGTCGTATACGCCTTTGTCGAGGCAACTGCAATTTCAGGTCCCGCCCAGGTATAGAACACATCATCGGACTCCCTTGCAACCGAGCTGCCGACAACATTGACCACGCTCAAAACTCTTGCACCCTTGGACCTTGCCTCTCTTAGTGCTGCAAGTGTGTCCAGGGTTTCACCGGACTGGCTTATCGCAATGAACAGCGTCCTGTCATCTATCAGCGGCTCTCTGTATCTGAACTCAGATGCAATATCCACCTCAACCGGTATACGCGCAAGCTTCTCTATGAGCTTTTTTCCTACCAAACCTGCATGGTAGGCGGTTCCGCACGCCACAATATATATCCTTGAAATGCTGTCCAGATCCTCTTTGGTAAGTGAGATTCCATCGAGCTTGATATTTCCGTTTTCATCAATTCTGCGATTTATCGTTTCGCTTATTCCCTTAGGCTGCTCATAGATCTCCTTGAGCATAAAATGGCTGTAGCCCTCCTTTTCGGCTGCATCCACATCCCAAGTCACATGGAAAACCTCTCTGTGCACAGGCTTTCTGTCCTCGTCGTATATTTTGATCTCGTCCGCCGTAACTACCACGGTTTCACCGTTTTCTATCAGATAGATTTCCTTGCAGTATTTCAGCAGTGCCGGAATATCGGATGCAATAAAGTTTTCGCCCTTGCCTATTCCCGCAATCAGCGGTGCATCCTTTCTGACCGCCACGAGCTTGTTCGGATCCCTGCTCGATACCACCACTATCGCATAGGCCCCCCTCATTTCCTTGGTAGCCGCAAAAACCGCATCCTCAAGCGAAGCGCATTCCTTTCTGTGTATTCCTATCAGATGTGCGACAACCTCGGTGTCGGTTTCGGAACGGAATTTTACATTATATTCGTTTGTCAGCTTTTCTTTAAGCTCCACAAAATTTTCGATTATGCCGTTATGCACGATGGCTATGCTCCCATCCTCATTTGCGTGAGGGTGAGCGTTTACATCGGACGGTGCTCCGTGTGTCGCCCAACGTGTATGTCCTATACCCGTATGGCTGTCAAAGGAAATGCCCCTCGCCTCCTCATGGCGAAGCAGCTCCTCCAGGTTTTTGATTTCACCGACCTTTTTTCTAAGGTCTATGCCGCCGTTTCTGACAAGAGCGATTCCTGCCGAGTCATAGCCTCTGTACTCAAGCCTCTTGAGTCCGTCCATTATGATGCTTCTCGCATCGTTTTTACCTACATATCCTACAATACCACACATATATTTTTTCTCCTAAAAATACCATTTTTTATATATTCGCACAATTTGTTCGCCGAATACGAGAAGCTATCTAGCATCCGAATTTACTCTCTATCAGCTTTGCAAGAGCTTCGGCCAAGGCTTGTATCATCTGCGTATCGCTTCCCTCAAGCATAACACGTACCAAAGGCTCGGTTCCCGACGGTCTTATAAGCACCCTGCCGTTTCCCTCCATCTTAGCCTCTGTTTCGGCAATCGCCGCTGCGATCTCCGCATCCTTCATATATGTCTTTTTATAGTCATTGTTTATCCTCGCATTTACCAAAACCTGCGGATATATCTTTATCTCGTCCGCAAGCTCGGATATGCTCCTGCCCGACTCAAGAACCGCCTTTACGAGCTGAATTGAGGAAAGTATTCCGTCACCGGTAGTTGTATGCTCCAGAAAAATTATATGTCCGGACTGCTCGCCGCCTATCACGCAGCCCGTTTCGAGCATTCGTTCAAGGACATATCTGTCTCCCACAGCGGTCACATCTACAGCTATACCTGCCTCCTCCATAGCCTTATGAAAGCCGATGTTGCTCATAACCGTTGCGGTAACTCTGTTATCCTTGAGCCTGCCCTGCTCCTTCAGCGCCTTGGCGCAAATAGCTATCGTCTTATCTCCGTCAAGCACTCTGCCGAGCTCATCGACCACCATAAGTCTGTCCGCATCTCCGTCAAAAGCAAGCCCCATATATGCAGCGTTTTCGAGCACAGCCCTGCAAAGCTCCTCAGGATGCGTTGACCCGCAGTTATCGTTGATATTCATACCGTCAGGCTCGTTACCTATTGTTACGATTTCGGCACCCAATGCCGTATAAACCGCTTCGGCAACTTGGTATGCCGCACCGTTTGCACAGTCGAGGACAATTTTTTTGCCGTCAAGTCTGTAGCCTGCCGTACGCACCAAGTGCTTCACATAAAGCTCCTGTGCATTTTCGTCGGCAGTCAGGCATTTTCCGACCGCATCACCCGTGATATGGCTGTTGACATCAATGCTGCTTATGATTATATCCTCTATTTTTTCTTCAAGAAGATCATCAAGCTTGAAGCCGTCACCGTTGAAGAATTTGATGCCGTTATATTCAAAGGTATTGTGCGAGGCACTGATAACGATTCCGGCATCTGCACCGTAATACCTTGCCAAATATGCCACAGCAGGCGTAGGAATCACTCCTGCTTTGATTACATTCCCCCCGACAGCCAAAATTCCGGCTGTCAGCGCATTTTCAAGCATATCTCCCGAAACTCTTGTATCCTTTCCTATTATAATAACAGGTCTTTCATTGTTTTTCTTCAAAACGTATGCCCCTGCTTTTCCCAGGTTAAATGCCAGCTCCGGTGTAAGCTCCTTGTTTGCAATGCCCCTCACACCGTCTGTTCCGAAAAGTCTACCCATTTTGCCTCCTTGCACATATTATGACACTCGGCCTGCACATATAGCACAGGCTGCACAAAGCTATTGCTGTCCCGCGGCAGCTTTACCTGCCTCTGTAATACTTATATGAAGCTCGCCCGGGCTACATTCCAATTCCGCATACGGCTTTGACAGCACACACGAAAGCGCAACCGTATGCTCACCCTCGCCCAAGCCTTCAACGTCGGCGGTAAGTACAAAATCATCCTCCGTTATATGGCTCATTTCATCCGGTTTCGCCGTCACGACTGCCGTAATTCGGACATCCGATACCGCAGCTATCATATTCGCATTTATTCCATTTATTATCACATCATTTTCGGAAAAGGTAAACGTGCTTGATTCTACACCCTTGACCGTAACCCGTGCATAAAGCTTCTGCGAGGCAGCGGCTGCGGTAACTCCGTCGGGAAGTATAGGCTCAAGCTGTATTTCCTTGTCCTCAAATACCTCGGAAAGGTTTAATGTCTTGCACTGTACCCGTTGAATACCCTCCAGTGCATCTACACCTCCCTTGACAGTTATCGTTTCCGGCAGCTTGACACTTCTTTCAAATTTGTTATGCTCCAAACCTGTAATAGGAACATCGAGCAGAACCGTCTTTTTCGTAAGCATAATTGCCGTCACAGACACATTGGATTTGGAGAGCATAACATTCTCTACCTCGTGTCCATTCACATCCACAGCCGTCAGAGGCACCGTAAGAGCTTTCATTTCGTCGCCAACCTTGGCACAATCCAGCGGTGCATACAAGCTTGTCACACGCTCTACCAGCGTCCTTGCGCCCTCGACCGCAACGGTTTCGTCGCTGAGTTGAATTATACTAGGCTCACTTTCATCGCTTGTCTCTCCCTCGATTATAGGTCGGACAGGCTTTTTCGCGCTTATCCGCTCGTCTACGGTGATGCATATTTTCTGCACACTGACTGTCTCTATATTTACATCATCCGGACCGTTTACCGTCAGCTTCACCTTGTTTTCTCCCGGACTCAGTCCCTCGACATCCGCCGTAACCGTAAAATCCTCTGCCTTTACGTTGCTGAGAAACTGCCTCTGGCACGAGTAAGCGATATTTACCTTTGTGTAATCTGTTGATAAAATAATCAGGTTATCTTCGGTAAGCGATTCTTCATTTATTATTCTTATAGGCACATTGCGCACAGTCTCCGCAGACGACTGATTGACATCCACCAAAACATATGCCCACAGCACTATTGCAACTACCAAAGCAAGTATCAAATTGAATTTGTTGCTTCTAAACATTTTTGCCTCCCTTGAGTGCTCGCCTTATTCTTTCGGAAAGCTTCTGTTCCTTCTCCCCCTCAAAATAAAGCGCAAGCAGCTTCTTTTCTATAGCCTTGCCATCCAAGAAACGTGTCAATCTGCCGTTACGAGCTATGGATATAACTCCCGTTTCCTCGGAGACTATAATGACCAGGGCATCCGAGTTTTCCGTGATACCTATTCCTGCACGGTGTCTTGTGCCCAACTCCTTGTTAAGCTCCTTGTTCTGTGTAAGCGGCAGAACGCAGCCTGCGGCATAAAGCTTGTCTCCTCTGACTATAACCGCTCCGTCATGCAACGGCGTTCCCTCATAGAAGATAGTTCCTATCATCTGTGCGGTGATTTGCGCATCTATGACTGTCCCCGTTTCCACTATATCATTGAGCGAGATTTCACTCTCGATTACAATGAGTGCTCCGGTTCGTGTCGCCGACATTGCCTCCACTGCCTCCACAAACTGACCTACTATACGTTTTGCTTCCTCGTTATCAACCTCTCCGAAAACATTTGTAATTCGGCTTCGACCCAAATATTCAAGTACCCTGCGAAGCTCAGGCTGAAAGATTACAACTATTGCCACAAGTCCTACGCTGATGAGTCCCGAAAGCAGCCAGTGCAGCGTATACAGGTGCAGCCACTTTGACAGCAGGGTTGCCACTATCAAGAGCAAAATCCCCTTTGCGAGCTGCTCCGCTCTTGTTTCTCGTATAAATCCGATAAGCTTATATATCAAAAATGTAATTATCGCTATATCCAAAACATCGGTAATCCCAACGCTTGAAGTGAGTCTGTCCCAAAAAACTTCCATAAAACTTCTTGCATCCTTTCATTGAGAGCTGTCGCAGCACCGCTGCGGCAGGACCGTGCGAAAAGTCAGCCCTCCTTGCACAATCCTTCTGTATCTATTGTACTTGATAAATATGTTATTTTCAAGTCTTGACAGTGATTTTTGTTTTATCATTTTCGCACGTGTTCGCATATATATAAATACTGAATCGACCTTGGAGAGGGTCCGTAAAAACTACTACGCTATGATCTTTTGATCTATCCTCGGAGGTATTTATATGGCTTCAATTTTTCTCAGTCCCTCAACTCAGGAATATAATCAATATGTTACGGGCAGAACGGAGGAATACTATACTAATCTTATCGCAGATGCAATGGTTCCTTATCTCAGAGCCGGCGGCATTGATTTTACTCGAAATAATCCGGGTGGCACGGTTACTGATTCAATAAACGCATCAAATGCCGGCAGCTATGATTTTCACCTTGCCATTCACTCAAATGCAGCACCCGAAAAGCTTTCCGGCATGGTTCAGGGTCCGGAGGTATACTATTACCGTGACAGCTCACGCGGCAGAGCTGCCGCTGAGATATTTGCCAACAACCTTGAATTGATATACCCGTATCCGGAGCTTGTTAAGGCTGTACCGACCACTACGCTGGCTGAGCTGCGCCGCACGAAAGCCCCTGCTGTTCTCGTGGAGGTCGCATATCACGACAATGCTGAGGATGCAAACTGGATAACCGCAAATATCGAGGCAATCGCAGAAAATCTGTCGCTGTCCCTCTTTGATGTTTTGGGTGTGCCGTTTGTGGAAATCTGACCGTGGCTCCGCTCCGCATATTTGCAATCAGCGAGGTTTGACAAAGCAATAAAAGAATGTCATAATGAACAAAAGAGTGCATAAAGAAACTATGATTTCTATGCATATACGGCTCTATGCCGAACAAGCATTCAATTACGAGGTTTTACAATGGATAATCAAAATATCGAAAAAACATACAATACAAAAATTTCAGATGAGCTGATGCTGCTTTTTTCCGAGCTATTTGCGCCGGGCAAGCTGCAAAAGATGGTATTTTCAAATAAACGGAAAAAAGCCTTAGAATATACCAAGGTTATGATTCGTCCCGTCATGCTCGGCGGCACGCTTAAATTTCAAGCGGAATATACTTTTCCAAAAAAGGTCACCCACTCCAACCTTGAAGCTGCTGCTGCACTGGAGCTTTCAGAATCACTTATATGCGATGTATTCAAGCAGATAAATATTTTTACTGATGATGCTGAGCTTCAGGTTTTGGCAGCGAAGCCGCAGTCACCGCGTATCACGCGGTGCGCCGTAGGCGGCCGCCCTGCCGCGCAGGCGGCAGGCGGCTCTGCGGCTTCTGTCACCTCTGCAACACCGACTCCTTCACATAACCGCAGCAAAAACTACATCATTCCCGAGGGCTCTCCTTGTGATTTTCTTGTCAAGCTCGGAGTAATGGACACTGACGGAAGGGTTTTCCCTCGAGGCTACAGCAAATTCCGTCAAATCAACCGCTACCTGGAAATCGTAGAGGATGTCTTTCCGTACCTGCCCGCCGGAAAATGCCTGAAAATCATAGACTTCGGCTGCGGCAAGGCATATCTGACCTTCGCACTCTACCATTATCTAAAAATTTTGAAGCAGCGTGATGTCGAAATCATCGGTCTTGATCTGAAAACCGATGTTATCGACTTTTGCAGCAGTGTTGCTTCTGAGCTCGGCTACGATGAGCTGAAATTTCTCAAGGGTGACATTGCCGACTATGCGGACGATCATGCCGATATGGTAGTAACACTTCATGCCTGTGACACCGCAACCGACTATGCGCTGATAAACTCGGTCGCGTGGAACACAAAAGTAATCCTCAGCGTTCCGTGCTGTCAACATGAGTTGTTTAAGCAAATAAAAAACGAGCTCCACAAACCGATGCTCAAGCACGGTATACTGAAGGATCGCTTCACCGAATATCTCACAGATGCTCTCAGAGGCTTGATGCTGGAGGCATCCGGCTATGATGTTTCCATGATTGAATTTACATCGCTCGAACACACGGCACGCAACATAATGATAAAGGCAGTCAAAACAAATGCTGCCGGGGCATACGCAGAAAAAAAACGCGAAGCCGCACGGCAGCAGTATGATGCATTATGTGATTTTTATGGGGTCAAGCCTACAATCGGCAGGCTTCGCTGATCAAAACCCGACTCGTCCTGTAATTTCCGAGCTCTCGCTATATGATCGGCAGCGCTCAGCCGTCAATATACTTCAGACAGCACTTTTCCGCAAGCGCGGTTCCGATCGCAGTTCCGTACTCACCGTCCTTCGGAACGATGAAATTCAGATCCGGGTACATTGTTTTGATCATATCGCATACGACAGCACACTCAGGAAAGTTTGTCAGTGCACCGATGAGCACAAAGTCCTTCATATTTGTTCCCTGTGCAATAAGTGCTGCCGTCTGGCAAATGGATTCTATGACCATATGTACGATTCCGGCAGCCTTGTCCTCACAGCTGGCGCGCGAGGATGCCTTACCGAAATTCGATGCCGTAATTTCCAAGTTCAAGCCGGGAAGCGGCTTTGCGGAAATATCACCTATCCGAAGATCTATATGTCCCACCTGACCGTTCAATGCCAGCTCCTGTATCTTGTCTATATCGCTTGTGTTGA
>CAZQSP010000046.1:0-7985 GCA_964596085.1 uncultured Oscillospiraceae bacterium | reverse complement strand
AGTATACTGAAAACTTCATTTTTCTACATTGTATCATTTTGTGTATGTTTTGTCCATTCTAGTTTATTCATTTTCTAGACATATTTTCTTAGAATAGAGTCAAACAGAGGCACACTTCGGAAAAATAAAAAAATGTGTCTCAAGGAGGAGCGTAAAATGATTATTCCCGCCCATTATGAAGACCTGCATACCCACCATGTAGGCACCACTCCCAACCGATCTTATTTCATCCCCGCTTCTATCAGAATGGACGATCTGGTAGAGCACCGTGAGAACTCCGACCGCTTTCAGCTTCTGAATGGCGACTGGAAGTTCAAGTACTGCGAGAGCATCCACGATTTTGAAGAACTGTTCTTTGAACAGGGCTTCGACGCTTCCGGCTGGGATACCATCCCCGTGCCCAGCGTCTGGCAGAACCATGGCTATGATCAGCACCAGTACACCAACATCCGTTATCCCTTCCCGGCAGACCCTCCCTATGTACCCTACGAGAATCCCTGCGGCGCATACCTGTGCGATTTCGTTTATGCCCAGAATGCAGATGCACCTAAGGCATACCTGAACTTCGAAGGTGTGGACTCCTGCTTCTATGTCTGGCTGAACGGCAAGTACCTGGGCTACAGCGAGGTTTCCCACTCCACCTCCGAGTTCGACATCACTGAGAGCGTCAAAGAAGGTAAGAACACCCTGGCTGTTATGGTCCTGAAGTGGTGTGACGGCAGCTACCTGGAAGACCAGGATAAGTTCCGCACCTCCGGCATCTTCCGCGATGTATACATCCTGAGCCGCCCCGAGAACTGTGTCCGGGATTACTTCACCACCATGCTGCTGGATGGGGACGAAGCTACCGTCCGGATCCGGTTTGCATACAACGGTGATGTGGCTGCAACCAAGATCAAGGTTCTGAATGCCGAGAATAAAACCGTTGCAACCTCCTCTGTAAAAGCTTTTGAAAATGGTGGTGCCTACACCCACCAGTCCATGTTCGTGATCAAGAACCCCATCCTCTGGAATCCCGAGCAGCCTTACCTGTACACCCTGCTGATCGAAACCCCCGACGAAGTGATCACCGACCGCATCGGTGTGCGTGAGATCTACATTGAGAACAATATGGTGTTCCTGAACGGAAGCCCCATCAAGTTCCGCGGTGTAAACCGTCATGATTCCGATCCCGTTACCGGCCCCGTCATCAGCGTTGAGCACATGAAGCGCGACCTGCGGATGATCAAGGAGTACAACTTCAACGCCGTGCGTACCAGCCACTATCCCAACGCTCCCATGTTCTACCAGCTGTGTGACCAGTACGGCCTCATGGTCATCGACGAAGCCGACAACGAAAGCCACGGTGCATCCGCTCTGTACTGCAAGGAGAATGACATCTGGGAGAACCACGTGGAAACCTGGAACGAGCCCTTCGCAGACAACCCTGAGTTCCTGGAAGCTACCATGGACCGTACACAGCGTTGTGTCCAGCGTGATAAGAATCGCCCCTCCGTTATCTGCTGGTCCATGGGCAACGAAAGCTCCTACGGCTGCTGCTTCGAGGCTGCTCTGGCCTGGACCAAGCACTTCGATCCGGCCCGTCTGACCCACTACGAAAGCTCCCAGTACCGCAGCCGCAAGCGTAAGTACGACTTCTCCAACATCGACCTGTACAGCGATATGTACCCCTCCATGGAGCGCCTGCAGCGCTACCTGGACTCCAATCCCGATAAGCCCTTCCTGATGTGTGAATACGCACACGCCATGGGCAACGGCCCCGGCGACCTGGAAGACTACTGGCAGTTCGTTCAGGCACATGATATTATGTGCGGCGGCTTTGTCTGGGAGTGGTGTGACCACGCAATCTATGCCGGTGTCGCTGAAAACGGCAAGGCAAAGTATCTGTACGGCGGCGACAGCGGTGAATGGCCCCATGATGGTAATTTCTGCGTGGATGGCCTGGTGTACCCCGACAGAACTCCCGGCACCGGCCTGATGGAATACAAGAATGTCCACCGTCCTGTCCGTGTTGTGTCTTACGATGCAAAGGCTGGCCAGCTGACCATCCACAACTACATGGATTTCGTTAGCCTGTCCGACTATATCACCGCAGCATATGAACTCACCTGCGACGGTGTGGTCGTTGCGGAAGGTAAGATCGATAAGATTCCCGCAGTTGCTCCTCACTGCGATGGCACCGTTCCTCTGAATGTTTGGATTCCTGAAAAGGGCCGCTGTTATCTGAAGGTCTCCTATAAGCTGAAGAATGCCACCGAGATCCTGCCTGAGGGCTTCGATCTGGGCTTTGACGAGATTCTGCTTGAAAATGCAGATGGCCGTAACCAGACAGCACTGTCTATCTGGAAGACCAAGCCCCAGTGCGAGAACAGCATTTCCACCACTGAAAATGACCGCTACATCACCATCAGCACTTCTGCATTCACCTATAAGTATGATAAGTTCACCGGCATGTTCGCCAAGATGACCTTCGAAGGCAAGGAAGTCCTGGACAAGCCCATGAACTTCAACATCTGGAGAGCTCCCACCGATAATGACCGTAAGCTGAAGCTGCACTGGATGGCAGCCTACTACGATCACATGGTGACCCGCTCCTACAATACCCATTTCGTGGCCACTGAAAACGAGGTTCGCATCCATTCCAATGTTTCCATCGCTGCTACCACCATCCAGAAGTTCATCACCATCGAACTGGATTGGACTGTCAGTGTCACCGGTGCCATCACTGTGGACATCCTGGCAAAGCGCAATCCCGAATTCCCCGAGCTGCCCCGCTTTGGTCTGAGAATGTTCCTGCCTGAGCAGCTGGAGAATGTTACCTACTACGGCCTTGGCCCCATTGAGAACTATGTGGACAAGCGCAATGCCGTATGGCACGGCCTGTTCACCAACACCGTCACCGGCCTGCATGAAGACTACATCCGTCCTCAGGAGAACGGCGCCCACGGTGACTGTGACTACGCTGTTCTGGAAAGCGATGACCTGCGCCTTACTGTTGTTAGCACCGAGGGCTTCAGCTTCAACGCATCCCACTACACTCAGGAAGAACTGACCAACAAGGGTCACAACTTCGAACTGGAGGAGTGCGGCAGCACTGTCCTGTGCCTGGACTACAAGCAGAACGGTATCGGCTCCAACAGCTGCGGTCCTGAGCTGATCGAAAAGTACCGCCTGACCGATGAAACCATCGACTTCAGCATCCGTTTTATCCCTGAATCCAAGTAAGAAATGTGGGTGGGGGAGCCCCCCACCCAAACTGAAACACAAAAATTAAGGAGAATCACTATGAACGAAAAGAAGTATTTGAAATGGTATCACAAGGTCGGCTACGGTGCCGGCGACATTGCCGGCAACTGCGTGTACGCACTGCTGACCGCATTCATGATGATCTATCTGACCGATACCATTGGTATGAGCATGGGTGTCGTCAGTACTCTGATCGCCCTTTCCAAGGTTTTTGACGGTGTCACCGACTTCTTCTTTGGAAGTATGATCGACAAGACCCACACCAAGATGGGCAAAGCTCGCCCCTGGATGCTGTGGCCCTACATCGGCTGCGCCATCACCCTGGTAGCCTGCTTCTCCATTCCTACCAGCTGGGGCCAGACCGCACAGTACATCTTCTTCTTCCTGTCTTACACCCTGCTGAACGCAGTCTTCTTTACCGCTAACAACATCGCATATGCATCTCTGACCGCACTGATCACCAAGAATACCAGCGAGCGCGTTCAGATTGGTTCCTTCCGCTTCATCTTTGCCTTCGCAACCAAGATTGTCATTGAGGCTGTTACCATCTACGCTGTGGCCTGGCTGGGCGGCGGTGTTGTTGGTTGGAGAACCATCGCCATCATCTACGCAATTGTTGGTCTGATCACCAATACCTACTCCGTGTTCTCCGTCAAGGAACTGCCCGAAGAGGAGTTCGCCGAGGAAAATGCCAAGGAAGAGAAGAAGGAGAACGATCTGACCTTCCTGCAGTCCTTCAAAGTGCTGCTGAAGAACAAGTACTACGTCATTATCTGCGGCAGCTACATCCTGACTCAGCTCTACGGTTCCGTCATTGGCATGGGTACTTACTATACCAAGTACATCCTGGGTGATGAAACGATTTTCAGCACCATGTCCCTGGCTATCAATGTTACCATGGTTCTGGCTTTGACTATGCTTCCTCTGGTTATTAAGAAGCTTGGCGGTATGTATAAGCTGAACATCTGGGGTTATGTCATCGCTGCTCTGGGCAGAGTTGGTGTTATGATCGGCGGCTATATGGGCAGCCTGCCTGTGATGCTGGCCTTCACCGCAGTCTCCACCCTGGGTATCGCACCTCTGCAGGGCGATATGAACGCACTGATCGCTTGCTGCTCTGAGTACACCACTATGAAGACCGGTTACAGACTGGAAGGTATGATGTACTCCTGCTCCTCCCTGGGTATCAAGCTGGGCGGCGCACTGGGCACCGCAATCTGCGGCTGGCTCCTGGCTGCAGCGGGCTATGTTGAGAACGCTGCTGTGCAGACCACCGCTACCGTCAATATGCTGAACTTCATGTACCTGTGGATGCCCATCATCATCAATGCAGCTGTCGGCTTCCTGCTGGTCTTCCTGCGTGTTGAAAAGGCAAACAAGGATCTGATTGCAGAAAAGAGTAAGTAATATGGAAAAGCAATATGTATTCTCTGCCCCTGGCAGAACGGAAATTTGCGGTAATCATACGGATCACCAGCATGGCTGCGTCCTGGCAGCTGCGGTGGATCTGGAAACTGTGGCTACCGTCCAGGTCAATGAATCCAATCTGATTGAGATTCAGTCTGAGGGCTATCCTCTGGTCACGGTAGACCTGAATGATCTGACTGTGCGGGAAGAGGAAAAGAATTCCACTGCAGCACTGATCCGGGGCGTTGCCAGTGCCTTTGTGCAGCGCGGCGCAAAGCTGTCCGGATTCCGCGCAGAAGTTCGTTCCACCGTCCTTCCCGGCAGCGGCCTCAGCTCCTCCGCAGCTTTCGAGGTTCTGATCGGTACCATCCTGAACGAACTGTTCTTCGAGAAGAAGCTGACTGCCATTGAGATTGCTCAGATCGGTCAGTATGCCGAGAATGTCTACTTTGGAAAGCCTTGTGGTCTGATGGACCAGATGGCATCCAGCGTAGGTGGTATGGTCTATATCGACTTTGAAGATCCGGAGAATCCCAAGGTTCAGAAGATTGATGTGGATCTGGCAACCTTTGGCTACGGCCTCTGCATCATCGATACCGGTGCGGATCACGCAGATCTCACTGACGAATATGCAGCAATTCCCGGTGAGCTGGCCGAGCTTTGCCAGTGCTTCGGCAAGAAATATCTCCGTGAGATCCCCAAGGCAGAGTTTGTCCAGAAGATTTCTGAAATCCGCGGAAAGGTTACCGACCGTGCAATTCTCCGTGCATTCCACATCTATCGGGAAAATGACCGGGTAAGACAGCTGGTGGAAGCCCTTCGCTGGGATGATATCGAAGCGTTCCTGGATCTGATCAAGGAATCCGGTCGCAGCTCCTGGATGTATCTGCAGAACATCACTCCCGCAGGCGCCGTCCAGCATCAGGAAGTTGCGGTGGCGCTTGCTCTGTGTGAAACCTACCTGAAGGGCCAGGGTGCTTTCCGTGTTCACGGCGGCGGCTTTGCCGGTACCGTTCAGGCGTTCGTTCCCCTCGATATGCTGGATTCCTTTAAGGCATCCATTGAGGAGGTTCTCGGTGAGAACTCCTGCCATGTTCTGAATATTCGTCAGCAGGGTGGAATCCGGGTCAGCTGATCCCGTGTACCGACCACAAAATGTAAACATGTATGCACAGACCTGCATTGATAGATAACACGATCCTGTAGGCCATCCTGGTTGGGTCGGCGGCTTTCCCGCCGACCCGGCCAACCCCAACTACATTCTTAAAGGAGCGTTTTATTATGGATATGAATACGAACATTTCCGCTTTGGTTCAGTATGGTCTCGACAAGAAACTGATCGAGCCCTGCGACAAGGCGTTTATTATAAACCAGCTGCTTACTCCCCAGCAGCTGGATAGCTTTGAACCTGCGGAAACTCGCCCCATGCCCCTGGAAGTAATCCTGAAGGGCCTTGTCGATGACGCAGTGAATAGAGGCATCATTGCCGATGATGCCACCAGTCGTGACCTGTACGATACCAAACTGATGGGTATCCTGACTCCGGCACCCCGAGAGGTGCGAAGCAAGTTTGCTTCCCTGTATGAGCAGGATCCCAAGGCTGCCACCGACTGGTTCTATAAGTTCTCTCAGGATACGGATTACATCCGCCGCTACCGGATCCAGAAGGATATGCGGTGGAAGACAACCACCGAGTATGGTAACCTGGATATTACCATCAATCTGAGTAAGCCTGAGAAGGACCCCAAGGCCATCGCCGCAGCGAAGGCTGCGCCTCAGTCTGGCTATCCCAAGTGCCAGCTTTGTGTGGAAAATGAGGGTTATGCCGGACGCATGAACCATCCCGCACGGCAGAACCACCGCATTATCCCCATCACCATCGGCGGAAAGCCCTGGTACCTGCAGTACAGTCCTTACGTCTACTACAATGAGCATTGCATCGCGTTCAATGCAGAGCATACACCCATGAAGATCGATAAGGCAGCATTTGAGAAGCTGCTGGACTTTGTTACGATCTTCCCCCATTACTTCATCGGCAGTAATGCGGATCTTCCCATTGTGGGCGGCAGCATCCTGAGCCATGAGCATTTCCAGGGCGGCTGCTACACCTTCCCCATGGAGAAGTCTCCTGTGGAGCGAAAGGTGGAGTTCAAGGGCTTTGAGGATATCAAGGCCGGTATCGTAAAGTGGCCCATGAGTGTCATCCGGCTGACCGGTCCTGACAAGCAGCGGATTGCAGATCTGGCTGACCGCATCCTGCAGTCCTGGCGTGGCTACTCTGATGCAGACGCATTCATCTTTGCAGAAACCAAAGGCGAACCCCACAATACCATCACTCCCATTGCACGCCGCAGGGGAGAGGATTACGAGATGGATCTGGTCCTGCGTAATAACATCACCACCGAAGAGCATCCTCTGGGTGTGTTCCATCCCCACGCTGAACTGCACCATATCAAGAAGGAAAACATTGGCCTGATCGAGGTCATGGGCCTGGCAGTACTGCCCTCCAGACTGAAACAGGAACTGGCACAGCTGGAGGAGGCAATCCTGATGGATAAGCCCATTACCGGCGAGCTGGAAAAGCACGCAGACTGGGTTGCTGAGCTGAAGACCCGCTGCAACTTCACACCTGAGAATACCGACATGATCCTGAAGATGGAGGTTGGTAAGGTGTTCGCAAAGGTGCTGGAGCACGCAGGTGTATATAAGAGAACATTAGAAGGCGCGGCCGCATTTGACCGCTTCATCCGCTATGTGAATCGGGAGGTATAAGATATGAATATCCTTGTTACCGGTGGCGCCGGCTATATCGGCAGCCATACCGCTGTGGAGCTGCTGAATGCAGGCCACAAAGTCGTCATTGCCGACAATCTGTATAATGCACATTACACTGCTGTGAGCAATATCGCAAAAATTACTGGTAAGACCCCTGCATTCTACCAGATCAACTGCGCATGTAAGAATCAGCTTCGCCATGTGTTTACTGAGCAGAAGATCGATGCAGTCATTCATTTTGCAGCCTACAAAGCAGTGGGCGAAAGTGTCAAGAAGCCCCTGGAGTACTACCGCAACAACCTGGACAGCACCATGACGCTGCTGGAAGTGATGGAAGAGTTCGGCTGCAAGAGCTTAGTATTCTCTTCCTCCGCTACGGTTTACGGTCCCAATAACCCCCATCCTTATAAGGAAGAGATGCCTGCCATTCAGTCCTCCTCTCCCTATGGCTGGACTAAGGTTATGAATGAACGGATTCTGACCGACTACTGCACTGCACACCCTGATTTCAGCGCTGTTCTGCTTCGCTATTTCAACCCGATCGGTGCCCATGAATC
>CAZQSP010000045.1:0-8031 GCA_964596085.1 uncultured Oscillospiraceae bacterium | reverse complement strand
GACTCCGCCCTCTCACGGCGGCTACCCGGGTTCGAATCCCGGTAGAGTCACCACATATCAATACCGAATTCAGCTTTTAACGAGTTGAAATTCGGTATTTTTTTTTTGAAAAGCCTCAGGTGTGCGCCGGCTTACAAAAAAATGAAACTTTTGTGTGGCAAAATCCATCAAATTATAGTAGAATGGACACAAGGGGGTGGTAGACATGAAAACAAGACTAAGGCTGATGACACTGCTTATTCTCTCGCTCTGTCTGCTTGCCGGCTGCAGCGGCAGCAAGGCTCAGGTGAAGTGTCTGGATATCGTCAAGGCGTGCAGGGATGCTACGGCGGAGGATACACTAAACGAGTGGTACAGCTACGGCGAGGAGCTATATGATGACAGCTTTGACAGCTTGTACGGGGTGCGTTTTGATATGATAGACGACGGAGCTGTATTGCAGACAAGAGACGGAGGAAAAGCAGACGAGGTTTCTGTCCTGCATCTGAAAAAAAACGAGGATGTCTCCCTTGCAAGGACGAAGCTTGAGGAACGCATAAGTCAGAGGCTGAATCAATTTGCCGGCTATAAACCGGAGGAGGCATATAAGCTGGAAAATGCAAGGGTGATTGTGCAGGGAAGCTACGTGGCTCTTATCGCAAGTGACAATGCGGACAATTTGGAAGCGGAAATTCGCAGGGTAATCAGCGAGGCTGCCGCATAAAATAAAATAAATTAAAAACAAAGCTACAGTAAAGAGATAAAAAATATAAAAGTAGATAATAATAAAGAGGGTGTAAATATGGTAGACAGAGGCGAAAAGATTCCGTTCGCTGAAAGAAAGCGATTAGCAAGGGTACATATCGAGGATTTTAAGCAGGAGACGAGGAGGAAGCTTCACGGAAAAAGCAACAGTGTAATCCAGCTTTTGATTCTTGTACTGATTGCAGTGATTTTTATACAGAGCAGCGGTATGATTGACAGGATGAACAAGCTGCTCAACGAAAGCTCGGATAATATACACGAGATATATGATGACGGAGCAGTCATAAAGGCATACAGAACGGGAAATACCGATAAGCTTGACGAAAAGGATACGTTTGTGTATGAAAAGCTCATCGAGGTCATAGACGAGTGCATAACGGACGATATGACGGACTATGATAAGGAAAAGGCTATATATGACTGGCAGGTCGGATGGACACACTATAACAACGAGAATCTGAATCCAATCAGTGTCGGCTCCAACGAAACACACACACCGTACGGCGTATTCCGCTCTCACAGTGCAATATGCGTGGGAAACGCAACAACCTTTAAGCTCTTTATGGATGCCCTCAATATTCCTTGTATGATAATTCATTCGACAGAATACGGCGAGCACGCCTGGAATGTTGTGCAGCTCGACAACGAGTGGTATCACGTGGACGTGACCTTTGACGGAACAAACACGACAGAGCCGAGGTACAGCAGCTTCAACGTACCGGACTCCATAAAGGACGACGGCGGCTGGCCTTGGGATCACGAGCTGATTCCGGCAGCAAACGGCACGAAGTACAGCTATATATATATGAGTGCAATCAGTCTTGACGATATATATGATATTCCTATGGCACTCAAGCAAAAATCAGAGAGCGAGACAGGGGATCTGTATTTCAAGCTCAAGGACAGCACGGGCTTTTCGAGATACGTAGCCGAATATATAGGCGAGAGCATCCCTATCGTAAACGGCGACATTTACTTTGACAGCAGCTATGCTATGAACGGTGAAATAGTCTATAGATATTGCATAGAGCATTACAGCGACATTGCAGAGGGAAAAATACCGGATGATATACTGCAGAGAATAAACAGCGCGGTCGATGAGGCCCTGTATGCCGAGACCCTGCAGGAGACGGAGCCTTCCGACGATGAAGGCGAGGACTACAGCGATTACGACGGCTCGGCATATTACGAAAAGCTTAACGGGACAGACAGTGCAATAGCCAGAGGCTAATCGCAGGCAGCCTAAGGGCTCAAAATATATGTTACAAGAAAGGTTAATGAAAGCATAATGGTATTTAGCAGCTCAGTTTTTTTTATGGCATTCCTGCCTATTACATTGATACTGTATTTTCTGATTCCACAGAGGCATCTGAAGCTGAGGAATCTGTGGTTATTGCTTGCCAGCCTGGTGTTTTACGCTTGGGGCGAGCCAAAATACATTGCGGTAATGGCATTTTCAATACTGTTCAACTATATTATGGGTCTGGCAATAGAAGCAAAGCATAGGGCAAAACCTATGCTTATTGCTTGTGTATGCGGAAATTTGGCAATTTTAGGCTTCTTCAAGTACACGGATTTTGTCTTGGAAAGTGTAAACGGGCTTTTCGGCGGAGAAATCAGCCTGCTCAATATTGCACTTCCGATAGGCATATCCTTTTACACCTTCCAGACGATGTCATATATTATCGACGTGTATTGGGGGAGGGTATCCGCGCAGAGAGACTTCATTGCCTTTGCGGCTTATGTCACGCTCTTTCCGCAGCTTATCGCAGGCCCGATAGTGCGTTACTCGGATGTAGCGACAATGCTGGTAGGGCGCACAAGCACGGCAGAGCAGCTTGCAGAGGGTATAAGGAGATTTATTATAGGCTTTGGCAAGAAGGTTCTGCTTGCAAACCAGGTTTATGTTATATGGAAAGAGATTATCTCAATGGATATGGAGCAGATGAGCACGGCAACGGCATGGTTGGGTGCGCTTGCGTTTACCTTCCAGATTTATTTCGATTTTTCGGGATATTCGGATATGGCGATAGGCTTGGGAAAGATATTCGGCTTCGACTACTTGGAGAATTTCAATTATCCGTATATATCACGCAGCATAACCGAGTTTTGGCGACGTTGGCATATGTCGCTCAGCTCCTGGTTCAAGGAATATGTATATATACCTCTGGGCGGCAATCGCAAGGGCTTGCCGAGGCAGCTTTTGAACATAGCTATCGTGTGGGCATTGACGGGTCTTTGGCACGGCGCAAGCTGGAATTTTGTGGCGTGGGGGATGTATTTTGGAATCATTCTTATTATCGAGAAGCTATTTTTGCTCAAGGCACTGCAAAGATGTCCGACGGCTATCGGTCACATATACAGCTTGATTTTGATAATTTTGGGCTGGGTCATCTTTGCGTTGACGGACTTCTCGCAGATGAGTGCATATATAGCAAATATGTTCGGGGGCGCAAGGCTGCTTATTGATTCGGATTTCAAATATCTTGCAGGCAGCAGGCTTTGGCTTCTTGTTATCTGCGCCGTTGGCTCAACACCACTGATAAAGCAGCTCTCCGCGAAAATCTCGCAGGCTGTGGGAAGGCTGAGCTGCGGGCAGAGCATCCTGGGGGTGGCGGAAGCTGCGCTGCTGCTTGCGGTATTTGCACTTTCGGTCGCATTCCTGGTTAGCGGCTCATACAATCCGTTTTTGTATTTTAGATTTTAAGGAGGTGCATAAGAGATGAAGAAAAGAAGCTATATTTTGATTTCTGCGACGGCTCTGTTTCTGATATTCCTGTGCATCGGTACTATCCTTACACCTGAGGTGAGCTTTTCGGAGAACGAGAATCGCTATTTGCAGACGGCTCCCAAGCTGAGGCTCGACAATGTACTCAGCGGCAGGTTTGAGACACAGGCGGAGGATTATCTGAACGATCAGATAATCGGCAGAAACCTTTGGGTCAAGGGAATGGCGAGCATCTCCGCAGCATTTGGCATAAAGGATATAAACGGCGTATATCTGTGTACGGACGGCAGAGTGGTTAAGCGTGTTACGGAGGCGGATTTTGATTGGGAGCAATATCGTAAGAATCTGAAACAGGTGGCTGCCTTGAAAGAAAGCTGCGAGGAGCACGGAAAGCTGCTGCATATGATGCCGATTCCGACGGCGGCATATATATACGAGAGCGCACTGCCCCAAAATGCGATGTGCTTTGACGAGGACAAAGCCTTTGCAGAGGCAGAGAGCGTATTGAGAGAGGGTCTGATAGATATCAGAAAAATAATGCAGACTGCCCTTTCCGAAGATACTGCCGCACAGTCAAGAGATAGGCGCGACATCTTCTTCCGTACCGACCACCACTGGACGGGCTACGGTGCATATTTGGGCTACAGAGGCTTCCGGGAGGCGCGCGGGCATGATCAGGAGCTATTTGCTGTGCCGAGCTATGAGGAGTGCAGTCCTGTCGTTCTTTCGGATGATTTTTACGGAACCCTGTATTCCAAGGTACTGCTGTCTACGCTCAAGAAGGATAGTGTGGAAACACCGCAGGCGGCACTTGAGGCAAGGTACGAGGTAAAATTCAACGGGGAAAGCTACGATTCACTGTATTTTGACAGCTATCTTGATAAAAAGGACAAATATGCGGTATTCTTCGGCGGCAACTACGACAAGGTGGACATAGAGACAGGAAACGGCAGAGGCAGCCTTTTGATACTCAAGGATTCCTTTGCAAATTCCTTCGTACCGTATCTGCTCGGAGATTACGACAAAATCACGATGATAGACAGCCGTTATTACAGGGGGAATATAAAGGAGCTTGCACAGGAATATGACAGCGTGCTCGTTCTGTACGGTATAGACGGATTTGCAGGCGAAAAGCTAAGGCTTGATGGGGCGGCTCTGAAGTAGCTTTCCCGGTTCGGACGAAAAAAAGATAAGAAGAACAGGACAATAGGAAATGATACAAAAAAGCAGCAGAACAAGGAACCAAATTGCATCTGCTGCTTTTACTGTATCTATGTGGGTATGGGAAAAAGCTTTTGCGTACAGTGCTCAGCTGACACAAAGGGTGCTGTGGAGCAGCTTGCCCACGCGACCGATACGTTCAGCCAAAACACGATCTATAAGCATATGAATATCCTTATCCTCAGGCTTTGACAAATCCACGCCTGCCTCGATGTCCTTTTTGATCAAGCTCAAGCCTGCGATGATCAAATCGCAGTCCCTCGGAGATATTATTCCTTGATCCTTCATGTCCATAGCCTTTGCTGTGCCGACTGCGATATCCGTTTTCCATACAAGGCTGTCAAAGCCGTTTAATAAAGCTTCCATTTTAATTCTCCTTCCAAATGTATATTTATGAGTTGACTTGCATAAAAATATTTGTAAGGCTATTGTACCTCAACAGAAGAATAAAATCAAGCATTATTTTCAAAAAAGTAAATAAAAATTCAATTATACGTATAAAATCTCGGCACCTGCTTTTACGCAAGAGCTTCTCCGCCGGCCAGATACGTTATCAAGGAGCCGGCGAATTTTTCCTGTGTTTTTTCTGTAATTGCGCAGTATATCATTGCCATATTCGGATTGCGCTCATACAGGACATTGCAGGCATTGGTTTCAAATGCAGGCTCGACTATCATCCTTGAATCCTCGGTGTACGAAAGAAAGGCGGTCTCAAAGCTGTTCAGCAATGCCGTACAGGCACCACCGCCGCTGAATATGTCATAATGCTCGCGAGTGCGGATATTTGCGCTACAGAGTCCGGCAATGGTACGGTAGGAATCGTGCAGCTCATCCAGCAGCTCATATGAGCTTGACATTGCACATAGTCTGATATCAAGCTCCGCATTTTTTGTTGAGATTTTTCCGATATTGGTCAGAGCTACTATATTACCGTCATCATCCTTGTAATATACACCGTTCGGTGAGGTATACAGGAGACTGATGATATTCTCGGTTTCTGTCTTTACAAATACCTTCTTTGGAAGCTTGGTCTCCTCGTAGGTATAGCTTATATCCGGAAAATCCTCGGAATACTTATCGTTGAATTTTTCAATCGCCTTATTCATCTTGGATATGAACTTTTCGTCATCCGCGGAGTTTATCACTATTGTCATTGCTGCCTTGGCAGGAGTCACGTTGACACCGCTGCCGCCGCTGAAGGACGAGAGCTCAAACAAAAATGAGCTTGATTTGAAGCTTGCGAGTAGGTTTCCCAGCTGCTTGATGGGATTTGGGGCAGATTTATACTTTCCGCCTATCATCTGAGCCGGAACACCGTCTATGGATATTTTGTATGCCTTATCGTGAGTAGGGGAGCTTCGATCAAGCCCTGCGCTTATTTCCAGCTCCTCATAGCCGCCCGTCGTAAGTGAAACCTTGGAGGAAGAAGACTTCCCCAGATAAAACAGCTCGGTACCGTCGGTCAAATACGAAGCGGAAACGGCGGAAGCTCCGTACATTCTGCCGCCCTTGGAAGGCATAAAGAGCAGCTTGAAGTCCCCATGATTTTCTGCATTCTTTGCGACCGTCAATGCGGTTGCCATAGGCTCTATGTATGAAAGCATATCGGAGGCATCGTATTCACAGGCGATTATTGTCGGCTTGCCGCCCGAAAGCTCCTTTGAGCTTGCCTTTAGAGAAAAAATCACGTTGTTTGCCTCGTCGCGCGAAGCCTTAATATTTTTGTTGGAAGCCCACGACATAAGGTAATCGGCCACCTTTTCGTTGGTGCTCAGTGTTTCGAGCGAGTCGGCAAGGTCGGTCTGATACGCATTCAGCTTGTCGCTGACTATCTCGTACAGACTGGGCTCCTTTTCGCGGTTGGCGCGCACAAGCAATACACCGCTTACAATGAGCACAGCTATCAAGAGCAAGGCTAGTGCTATGCAAATTATTTTTTTCTTGTCCGAAATCCCCATTTTGATCATTGTAGTCACCTTTTTTTATAAATTCAGCTTTTTTTAATACGAAAATAGTGATAAAATATGAATCACAGATGTAATTGTAACACAAAAAATTGCAAAAGGAAAGTGAATATAAAATGAAGAAAATCGAAATGAAAAGAGTTTTTCTCAGAGAAAGCTGCTTTGATGATTGCAGATTTTTTGCCGAATGGGAGAGCCGAGAGAGCGTGACGGAGTTCTTTACCATCGACAAAGCTCGCAGCTACGAGGAGATTGTGACAGAGTTTATCCGCAGACGGGATGAGAGCGACAAGCTCCAGCTAACGATTTGCCTTGCTGAGGACGAGAGAGCCATAGGCAGAATATACATAAGCAATATAGACGAGCATTACGATTCGCTGGATATTACGAGAATCTACATTGCAGATACAGGTCTCAGAGGTCAGGGCCTGGGTGAGGAGGCACTGAGGGCAGCACTCAAGCTCGCCTTTGAGGAAATGAAGCTGCAGAGAGTGACACTCGACCATTTTACCGAAAACAGGGTGGCAGCTCAGCTGTATCTCAAGCTCGGCTTCAAATACGAGGGAGTGATGCGCTCAGCAGGCAAGAAGGACGGTAGATATGTGGATCTGCAGCTTATGTCAATGCTCCGAGACGAGTACCTCTCCTCTGTCAAGGGCGGCACAGCCGACTGATTGGAACGCACCCCGGCGGTGCGTTTTTTGTTCGTAAAAAAAAGCAAGAAAATAGCTCGGCTTTTTATTGACACGGCGAACATTTAGTAGTAAATTCTTAATAGACATACTACATATTGTGGTTTACCGCAAATTGCATTGTTTGGATAAAAGTGGATGGACCCGAGGTTCAGATGTTTTTTTGATGATAAAATGATAACAAAAAGAGGAGAGGTTTGCGTATGGACAGCATAAAAAAGATTGTTAAACGAGACGGCAGAATGGTGGAATTTGATGTCGACAAGATTGCAGATGCCATTTTCAAGGCGGCTCAGGTTTTGGGCGGCAGAGACAGAGAAATGTCAGTGTATCTGGCAAAGCAGGTTGAGCTGTATCTTTTGGAGGTCTGTCACAACCGGGTGCCTACCGTGGAACAGATACAGGATGCGGTCGAAAAGATATTGATAGAAAACGGCCATGCACGTACCGCAAAGGAGTATATCCTGTACCGAGCAGAGCGTACACGTGTACGCAGCATGAACACAAAGCTGATGAAGATATACGAGGATCTCACCTTCAAGGAGGCAAGAGAAAACGAAATCAAGCGCGAAAATGCCAATATAGACGGCAATACGGCGATGGGGACCATGCTCAAATACGGCTCGGAGGGTGCCAAGGAGTTTTATAAAATGTATGTTATCGACCCAAAGCATTCCAAGGC
>CAZQSP010000044.1:0-8065 GCA_964596085.1 uncultured Oscillospiraceae bacterium | reverse complement strand
TGTTGCACTTTCCCTATAGTTACCTACGCCGGACGTTATCCGGCATCCTTGCCCTGCGGAGCCCGGACTTTCCTCATACATCGAAGCGATGCACGCGACCGTCTGCTCTGCCCAAGTTAAATCTGTTTGATATTGTTACAACGTTATATTAAAACGAACGGATTCAAGCTTACACGAGATTGAATTATATCCAAATTATAAAATTTGTCAAGCCGAGCGGCGATATTTTCTGCAAAAATCTGCTCCGTTCCGTAATGTCCGCAGTCCAGTAGATTCATTCCCAGCTCGCGCGCATACTGTGCAGTATGATATTTTATATCGCCGGTAATGAACAGGTCACAGCCCGCATCCACAGCCAAATCCAAATATTCTGCTCCTGCGCCGGTACACCAGCCCAGCCTTGATACGGTCTCATCTGCTGCTCCTGCAAAGCTGAAATGCCTCTTGTCTGTTCTCAGAACTCTTGAAATATACTCAGCAAGCTCCGCACAGGTCATTGGAGCCGCGAGGGTGCCTACCCTGCAAATTTCCGAGCTGTCTCCCGGCATAGGTCCGATGTCCTCTATCCCCAACAGACTGCCAAAGTAATCGTTGTTTCCGCCTATGCACTTATCGAAAGGTGTATGTGTGGAATATACGCTTATACCTCTCTTGATGAGCTTTATCGCGTAGCCTCCGATAACGCTGCTCATATCTATGCTCCTCAGGCTTCCGAAGAACAGCGGATGATGTGTAAGTATCAGGTCGGCATTGCAGCCGATTGCCTCGTCTATAACCCTGTCGTTTATTTCGAGGGCAACCAGCACCTTTGAAATTTCCGCATTGGAGGCTCGTATTTGTATGCCGGAATTATCCCACTCCTCTTGGAGCGACAGAGGCGCCGTTTTTTCTATTTCATTGATAAAATCATCCAATCTCATGCTCAACTCTCCTCAAAAGCTGTGTCAAATAGGAGACCCTGTAGGTCTGCCTGCGTATATCGCCTGCCGTCGTATATTTTCCCTTCTGCATATTGCAGAGGATTTCTTCCTCAAGCCTCTTTTTTACGGTAAGATACTCCGTCAACAGCTCATCCTTATAGTCTGCAAGTGTATGCGGAAACTCGTATTCTATATCGTCGCCGTTCAACTGCCGGGTAATGGCTATTTCCCCGGGAATGGCTGTCAAAATTTCACATATATACCTTCCTTCTCTTACCAGTGCCTCGTTTGTAATATGAAAGCCGTTGTCAAGAAGCCAAAACCTCAGCTTTCCCACATCCTTGCGCGGCTGAAGCACCAGCCTTGAAAAGGAAAGAGCCTTGCTTATGTCCTTTGCCAAAATCTCGGTCATAAGTATGCCGCCCATACCTGCCATCACAATAGCATCAACCTCGCCCCTGTGAAGCACTTCTATACCCGAGCCCAGGCGTAAATCAAATTCCGTGTCGGGATACAGGCTTCTGCAATTTTCGTGCGCCTTGGCAAGCGAGCCCTTGCTGATATCTGCCATTATGACCCTTGGACTGATTTTGTTTTCCCACAGGTAAAGCGGCAAAAAGCCATGATCGGTTCCGATATCAGCCACGCTTTCTCCCGGCTTTATCTGTTCTGCGAGCTTGGTAAGTCTCGGACTTAGCTTTATCATTTCTGTATGTCCTTCATTTTAATTTATTTGCAAGCTCGTCGGCTTGCCCTGCGATATTGTCTCAGCACAAGCTTCTGCCTACTCCAGGTAATCCTTCAGCTTCTTGCTTCTGCTCGGGTGGCGCAGCTTTCTGAGTGCCTTTGCCTCTATCTGTCTGATACGCTCACGTGTGACCTCAAATTCTTTGCCCACCTCCTCCAGTGTTCTTGCTCTGCCGTCCTCCAAGCCGAATCGGAGCTTGAGAACCTTCTGTTCTCTTTCCGTCAGTGTGTCCAGCACCTCCACAAGCTGCTCCTTGAGCATGGAAAACGCCGCTGCCTCTGCCGGTGCCAATACCTCGTCATCCGGGATAAAATCTACAAGATGGGTGTCATCCTCCTCGCCTATAGGGGTCTCAAGGGAAACAGGCTCCTGTGCAATTTTTTGTATTTCTCTTACTTTTTCTACAGAAAGCCCCATTTCGGCCGCAATCTCCTCCGGGGTCGGCTCGCGCCCATAGGTCTGCAGGAGCTGTCTTGAAACGCGAATCAGCTTGTTGATTGTTTCCACCATATGAACAGGGATACGGATAGTTCTGGCTTGATCGGCTATGGAACGTGTGATTGCCTGCCGTATCCACCAGGTTGCGTAAGTCGAAAATTTGTAGCCCTTGGTATAGTCAAACTTGTCAACCGCCTTGATCAGACCCAAATTTCCCTCCTGTATCAAATCAAGAAAAAGCATACCGCGACCCACATAGCGTTTGGCAATGCTGACTACAAGTCTGAGGTTTGCCTCACAGAGCCGCTTTTTTGCTTCCTCATCGCCCTGCTCCATACGCACCGCAAGCTCAATTTCCTCGTCGGCAGAAAGCAGAGGCACCTTACCTATTTCTTTTAGGTACATTCTGACAGGGTCATCAACTGCCACACCCTTTGGTATGTTCGCTTCCGGATCCAAATCGCCGGATTCTTCGATTATGGTATCGGGATCCTCGGGTATATCGGCATCCGCTTCCAGCAAAATCTCAAAATCCTCAGGCTCCGACTCAGAAACCACCTCAATGCCCTTTGACATAAGCGTGTCATAGATATCATCCATCTGATTTTTGTCAAGCTCGGCGGATTCAAGGACATCTGCAATAGTGGTATAGGTAAGCCTGTTTTTCAGTGTCTTGCCCTTGTCTATAAGCTCATTTAGCAAATTCTGTCTTTTTTCATCAGTTAATTCTTCTTTTTTTTCTTCGGTCACCATTAACAACTTCCCCCGTACATTTTGATTTTTGTTTGAACCTGCATCAGTTTTTCTGTCAAGTCTTGAATTGAAGCTTCTCCCATTTCCTCGTCTGCCAGTGCCAATTTTTCAATCAACAGCCTTTCCTCGGAAATCAAGCTGCTCAGTCGCCAGCTACGTATGCATTCGTTGTAAACCCTGCTCTCGTTGCCGGCTATTATGATTCTGTCGAGCTCCGAGCAAAGTACTCTGCTTTCCTCCGGATCCAATCTGTCCGTTATATCGGAAATGCAAAAATCCTCCTTCGTTCCGTAAAGCTCAAACATTATATTCAATATTCTGCGTGACTGCGGACTTACCATTATATCCTGCTTATCCAGCATATCTTCTGCAAATGACGGCTCCGTGAGCAGAACCTTTATTACCGTCAGCTCCAGGCGAGACATTTTGGGGACTGCCGCAGCACTGTCGCTCCGCTCTTGCCGCTCAAAGCGTTCTTCCTTGTCACGCCTGTCTGTATGGGCGGCATCTGAGCTGCCATTTTTAGTATTATTGCCAAGGACTTCCATCCTTATAGCTCCCTCGGCTATTTTTAGCTCCCTTGCAAGCTTTTTTATGTATATATCAGCTTCCACGGGACTCAATGTACGCAGAAGCTGCGTGGCTCGTTTGATAAAGTCTATCTTGCCGTCCTCAGTATTTATATCCACATTTTGTCTGATTGAATCAAGCTTATAATCAATCATCGGAAGTGCGTTATTCACAAGCTCGATAAACTCCGCTTTGCCATGCTCCTTTATGAACTCGTCGGGATCCTTCCCGTCGCTTACATGGAGCACACGTACCCTGCAGCCCTGCCTGCTCAGCACATCTATACCGCGCAGAGCCGCATTCCGCCCGGCATTGTCTGCATCATATGACAGCACTACATTCTTTGTATATCTGTTTATCAGCCCTGCTTGGTTTTCTGTCAAGGCTGTACCCAGTGAGGCAACCGCGTTGTGCACTCCGCCCTGGTACAGTGAGATTACATCCATATATCCCTCGACGATTATTGCAAGCCCCTCCTTGGCGATATCCTGCTTGCACAGATTGAGCGCATACAGATTATTCTTCTTTTGGAACACTCTGTTTTCCGGCGAATTGAGATACTTAGGCTGCGCATTGCCTATGGCTCTGCCTCCGAAGCCTATAACCTTGCCTGCCGTGTTGATTATCGGAAATATCACTCTGTTACGGAATTTATCGTAATACTGACCGTTTTTCTCGGAAATCAGACCAAGCTCCAGCAAGGTTTTTTCGTCAACGCCCCTCTCCTTGAAATGCATATATAGGCTGTCCCATCGCTCATCCGCATAGCCGATGCCGAATTTTTTCAGTACGGCATCCTCTATGCCTCTTTTTTTCATGTATGTATATCCGGGATTCTGGCCCTCGGTAAAGCATTTATAGAAAAATCTTGCCGCTTCTCTGTTGATTTCGTAATATCTTTCTCTGCGCTTATCCTCACCGCCGTTTATTTGAAGCGTGCAGCCGTTCTCCCTTGCAAGCTTTTCCGCCGCCTCGACAAAATCCAGATTGTAGTACCTCTGTACAAATTTGAAAACATTGCCGCTTTCTCCGCAGCCGAAGCAGGTAAAAATCTGTTTCTGCTCCGAAACGACGAAGGATGGTGTCTTTTCGTTGTGAAAAGGGCAGCAGCCCTTGTAGTTTGCTCCGCTTCGTTTGAGTGTAACTACCTTAGATACCTCATCGACTATATTTACTTTTTCTCTCAGCTCATCCAGGCTTGTGTTGCTTATAAAACGACCCATTTTGTGCTCCGTATTTTAATACCTTTAATATTAAATATACGACAAAAATGGGCGCTTTCCTTTTTTTTGTTCAAAAAAATTTGTATTTTTTTTTAATTATTTTGCCTTCCGTTATGTACGGCTGTCTGATTGCACCGTCCGGGTCTACTTCCAGCCCCTCGGAACAAAAAGCTCTGTGTATGCCGCAAGTGCATAGCGGTCTGTCATACCTGCAATATAGTCCTTGACCGCCTCGTTTTTTCCGTCGGTCTCGGCGATGCGCTTCATATCCTGCGGCAGCTTGTCTATATTGTCGATAAAATACTCATAGAGCGAGCTTATTACGACCTCGACCTTGTTCAGGTCCTCCTCTCTCTTTACTCGGCTGCTTTTGTACACATTGGCAAACATATAGCTGCGGAGCTTATCCAGCTCCTGCTTAAATATTTCACTCTGCCTTATCATCGACTGCCCGTCACTGTTTTCTATCACGTCCTTTACCATATTGTTTATTCTTTCGCGGTGCGAGGCTCCGAAAACATCTATGGCAGCCTGTGGCAAATCAGCGCTTGAGATAACGCCGCTCCTTATTGCATCGTCAATATCGTGATTTATGTATGCTATTCTGTCGCTGACTCTGACTATCTGCCCCTCAAGCGTAAACGGAAGCTGTTCGCCCGTATGATTACGTATGCCGTCTCTTACCTCTGCGGTGAGGTTCATTCCGCGCCTTGAGCTTGTTGACTCGATCACGTCTGCCACACGCAGACTCTGTACGTTGTGCTTAAAGCCGCCCGGATGAATTTTGTTAAGGACTTCCTCGCCGTTGTGTCCGAAGGGTGTGTGTCCAAGATCGTGACCCAGTGCGATTGCCTCGGTCAAATCCTCGTTCAAATTGAGTGCTCTGGCTATGGTTCTGGCAATCTGAGATACCTCTATCGTATGTGTCAGTCTGGTTCTGAAATGGTCGCCCTCCGGTGCCAAAAACACCTGCGTTTTGTGCATCAGTCTGCGAAAGGACTTGGAGTGTACTATTCTGTCCCTGTCGCGCTGAAATTCGGTTCTGATATCACATTTTTCCTCGTAAACGGCTCTCCCCCCGGACTCCGCACTTTTTGCTGCGTGTTCCGATAAAATATCAAATTCGCGTTTTTCAAGCTCCTCTCTAAGCAGCATTTTTTCCTCTCCTTCCCTTATTTTACTCCTGTATGTCCAAAGCCTCCCTCGCCTCTGTCACTTTGGCTTATTTCTGAGACTATAGAAAACTCCGCCTTTGTGTAGCTCGCAAATACAACCTGGGCTATTCTGTCTCCGTTCTGTACGGTATACGGCTCCTGTCCCCAGTTTATCAGCGGTATATTCCATTCGCCCCGATAGTCGCTGTCCACCGTTCCGACACCGTTTACCAGACCTATGCCGTGCTTGATTGCAAGACCCGAGCGCGCCCTTATCTGTGCCTCCGTCCCCGGCGGTATCTCAACAAACAGTCCTGTCGGTATCAGCCGCCTTTCGCCCGGCTGCAGGGTTATCGGCTCATCTATGTAGGCCCTCAGATCCGCACCCGCCGAGCCCTCCGTTGCATAATATGGAGCAGCTCCGCTTTTGCTTACTATCCTGATTTTTGCCGGCCCAACCTCATTTCCTGCTGTGTTTTTTTTCATTTCCATATTTCGCTCCTGTCAAATCGCCTGTCGCTTACCACGACTCCCGTATATTTTTCCGGATCGCATATCAGGCTCTTTATCTCCTCCGTTTTGTCAAGCGTAACGCTGTCTATGGCTGCTATTATCTCCTCCTGCGTATATGACCTGCCGAGGAGCAAAAGATTTTTCCCGTTTGCAAACATCCTGCTTGCTACATTCTCCTGCCCAAATATATAGCTGCTTTTCATCTGCTCCTTGGACATCGACAGCTCGGATGCCGTAACTCCCGACCTTTTGAGCTCTGCGAGCTCGTTTCTGATCCCGTCCAGTGCCGCGCCGAGCTTATCGTGTGCAACTCCGGCATAAATCAGATAATATCCGTCCCTGCTGAACGCATTGCAAACAGAATACACACTGTACGCAAGCCCCTTTTCCTCGCGTATGCTTTGGAAAAGCCTTGAGCTCATGCTTCCGCCCATTATATTGCTCAATATATGCAGGGCGTAATATCCGTCAGCACCCAGCGCAGTCCCCTTTGCGGCAAGACAGATGTGTGACTGTTGTATATCCTTTACCATAGCTTTGAAGCTTGTTTGATATTCGGCATATTCGTGCTGCTTTGCTGCCTTTGTGGCTGCCAGGGTATCAAATTTGTCCTCCAAAAAAGCGCATATGCTGTCCTCATCAAAATTCCCCGCAAGAGAAACCACTATTGAGTCTCTTGTATATTCAGCCTCCTTATATGCGGTCATAAGCCTTCGATCTATCCCCTTTAGGGATGTGGGCGTACCGATTATGCTCCTTCCGAGCGGTGTTCCTTTGAACAGAAGCTCGGTAGCATTGTCGTGTGCCAGCTCGTCGGGCTGATCCTCCAGCATTTTTATTTCCTCACATATTACATTACGCTCCTTATCCATCTCTGTTTTATCAAAGACAGAATCGCTCAGCATATCCAAAATAACCTCTGCTCCCTTTTCAATATTGCTGCCTAATGCTTTGACATAGTAGCAGGTTGCCTCCTTTCCCGTAAAAGCGTTTATCTGTCCGCCGATGCGGTCGATATCCTCCGCTATCTGTCTTGCGTTTCTCTTGCTCGTTCCCTTGAACATCATATGCTCGATAAAATGCGATACGCCCGAGTTTTTTTCATTCTCGTCAACCGCACCTGCCTTTACCCATACTCCAAAGGCTGCCGACTGCACATAGTCTGTTCTTTCCATAATCACACGTACACCGCAGTCCAAGGTCCTTATATCTATCCTGCTCATACTCTCACGCCTCTCCTTACCCGAATTTTATTTGTCTTTTTTTGCTTTTATGAGTCCGATCACCAAAATAAGGGCAACCACACCCAGCGCGATATTTTCTCCGAGCTTGCCGAAGGATGCACCTACCGCATCTGTTGCCCATATTATAAGGCAAAAGCCAAACAATATTGATATTACAACTCCAATTCCAAATTTGTTCATCTGCTGTATACTCTGCCCTTCCAATCGAAATATTCGCTTTTAATTGTAACACACTTTTGTGAAAAATCATATAGTAAGAAAGAAAAGATATTTGAATATAAGGAGGTAAATATATGAGCTGCTTTGGTGGAAGAGTGTCCCGCGACCTCTATCAAAATTGCTGCAACTCGGGTGTCCTCTGTGAATTTGACGGTGATTTGAGTAATGTAATTTCAGAGCCTATCTATGTGCAGAAGGTGTACGATGCGGTGCTTGTTCATCTGCAGGGTATGAAAACAGTGCAAAATCAGAGCTTTTCGCCTGCAATTCCCTGCGGTCACAG
>CAZQSP010000043.1:0-8151 GCA_964596085.1 uncultured Oscillospiraceae bacterium | reverse complement strand
ACTCCCACCGCCGGCTGAATTTCGTATCTTGTAACCGTAGGTCCCTGCGTTACCTGAATTACTCTGGCATCCACGTGGAAATTACGGAGAGTCTCCTCCAGCTTTATCGCTTTCGCCTGCAGTGTCTCAGCCGGTGTGCGATTTCCGCCGTTCGGTTTTTCCAGCAGGCTTATAGACGGTTTTTTATACTTCTTGGGGAGCTGAGCCTTGTTTATTTCCTCACTGCTCAGCATAGCTTCTCCCGCCTCTTTATTTGAAATTTTTTTTATCGGCTCTTTGTCCGGCGTAGCCGTCCTGTCTGTGTCGCTGCCGGTTACAAATGCCAGCTGTCCGTTTTTTTCAATAAAGCTTTCCTTGGAATTGTCGTATTGTGAAATTTTTACCGTGCCAAGGCTGTTCATTGCACTTGTCGTTTCCGTGCTTGGCTCCAAGCCGAAGCTCCTCGAGAAGCGACTGTCCTTTTCTGTATCGCCGTCTATTCCGTATCCTGTCCTTATCTGTCTCTGCTCCTCAAGACCATAGCCAATACTTTCTCCGCTGTGGCGGAACAGGCTGTCGTCCTGCATATACCGAAGGACCGTGTTTGTGCCCTGCTCGGAAGCATCCGCCTGCGTGCTTTTCGATGCCAATGAAAGCGGCGGTGCAAATAAGCGTCTCCTTGTCTTACCCTGCGGCTTGTACGATACTTCAGTAGCCTGAGGCGATGTTACCGTAGGCTCCGGCAGCTTTACCGGCGGCAGCTCTCGCTGCGCTCGCTCCTGCTTGATTACAATTTCGGGCTGCAAAGCCAACTGTACGCCCTGTTCATCCTCGCTTGCAATGTCAAGATGTGCGTGCTCCTTTATCAGCTTACGTTCTTCGATTTTGTCCCCAAGCTTTTCAAAAAATCTGGAAACAGGAGTGTTGATAAGCAGAAGAAGGCATATAAACGTAAGCACCAATGTGAAAATCCAGCAGCCTGCCGTACCGAAGCCCTTTATCAGCAGTATCGCCAATATCATACCCACAAAGCCTCCGCTCATAAGCTTGACTCCGCCTGCAAAAAAGCCCTTTGCTGCCTTCCAGCTAAGTACCATTCCCTCCGCATCAATAAATCTCATCGAATTCATGGTAGAAAGCATCAATAGGATGGTGAAAAGCAAGCCCACGGTTTTCAAGGAAAAATGTGAGGTTCTTCTTGAGAAAAGTAAAATTCCAAAGCTGATCAAATAGAAAGGCAGTACATATGCCATATGTCCGAACACGCCCTTGAGCGCATCACCTATGAGCTCACCGACCTTGCCTGCACCTTCCGTAAAAATCGCAACTATAAGAAAAGCTCCTATTGCAATGGCGATAATAGCCCATATTTCGTCTATTACACGCTTGTCAGCTTTTTTTCTCGCCTGGATTTCCTGTGCCTTTTCCTTTGCTCTTGAGGTCTGCGAGCCGTTTCCTTTTTTTCCTGTGCTGTTTGTATTTTTGTTTTTGGATCCGGGCGGTCTTCCCGGTCCCCTCTTTGTCTCTGCCATTTTATACCTCTTTTGTACTATATAACCTGGGCGTCATCTATGCAAGTAGGCTGTAGCCCACAACTACAGCTCCCAAAGCCCACACATAATATGAGAAGTAGCTGAGTTTTTTGCTTGAAACTATTTTTATCATACTCTTGATTGCCACAAGCCCGGAAAGCGCCGCAACAGCCATTCCGCAAAGTACGGGGCCCATCTGTGCCGCAGTGACTCCTGCCTCTATGGCTGCCGGTGCCTCCAAAATCGCAGAACCCAAAATCGACGGTATAGAAATCAAAAATACGAATTTAACCGCAAATTTTCTGTCCAAATTGCAGATGAGGCTTCCGAACAGTGTCGAACCCGAGCGTGAAATTCCAGGACATATCGCAATCCCCTGCACCAGTCCCACGAAAAGTGCATTTCTGATGTTCATTTCCTTGATTCCTCTGTTTGAGCTTCCGATTCTCTCTGCAAGCACGAGTAAAAATCCCGTGATTATCAGCCCGATACCTATAGGCAGCACCGATGTATACAGCGAATCGAAGAAATCACTGAACGCAAAGCCTATGATTGCCGTCGGAATCGTCGCAGCTATAATCATAACTCCGAGCTTTCTGACAGGTCTTTCCTCCATACGCAAGCCCTTGCCCGTGCACAAATCCTTTATCGTCAGAACAAGCTCCTTGATAAGCTCCCAAATATCCGTCCAATATACGATAAAGACAGAAATCAGCGTTCCCACGTGTAAGAGCACCGTAAAAAGCAGAACCTTGGTCTCGTCAATATTGAACCAATTTTGCAGCAGTGCCAGATGGCCTGAGCTGCTTATCGGTAAAAATTCCGCCAAGCCCTGTACCAAGCCCAGGATTGTAGCCTCAAAATATGTCATATCTGTATTTCTCCCCTTTAATTTACTTTTTGATGATGTATCCCTTTGCTTTGAGTGCCTCTGCACACAGAATCGCTCCGCCTGCCGCACCTCTTATCGTATTATGTGAAAGTCCCACGAATTTATAATCGTAAATGCTGTCCTCTCTGATTCTGCCTATGGAAATTCCCATGCCCTTATCTCTGTCAACATCTGCCTTTACCTGGGGTCTGTTATCATCCTCAAAGTACTGAATGAACTGCAGCGGTGCCATAGGTAATTCAGCTTCCTGCGGAAAGCCCTTGTAGCTCGTAAGTCTTTCGATTAGCTGTTCCTTGCTTGGTTTTTTTCTGAATTTTACAAAAGCGGCAGCCGTATGTCCGTTGAGCACAGGTACTCTGATACACTGGCAGCTTATCTTAGGCTCCTGAGCCCTTACAATTTCTCCGTTTTCAATATGTCCCCATATCTTCAGCGGCTCCTGCTCGCTCTTTTCCTCCTCGCCGACGATATAAGGGATTATGTTTTCAACCATTTCCGGCCATGAATTGAAGTCCTTGCCTGCCCCCGAAATTGCCTGATATGTCGTAATTACACATTCATAAGGCTCAAATTCCTTCCACGCTTCGAGTGCCGGCACATAGCTCTGTATCGAGCAGTTGGGCTTAACCGCGATAAAGCCTCTCTCGGTTCCCAAACGCTTCTTCTGATGCTCTATAACCTCAAAATGCTGAGGATTTATCTCCGGAATTACCATAGGCACATCGGCAGTCATACGATGAGCACTGTTGTTGGAAACAACAGGTGTTTCGGTCTTGGCATAAGCCTCTTCTATCGCCTTTATCTCCTCCTTGCTCATATCTACCGCACTGAAAACAAAGTCAACCGTCTGCGCAACCTTTTCGACCTCGTTGACATTCATCACAATTATATTCTTCACAGCCTCCGGGATAGGAGTATCCATCTTCCATCTGCCTTCAACAGCCGCCTCGTATGTCAGCCCTGCGCTGCGACCGCTTGCAGCCAGTGTTACTACCTCAAACCAAGGATGATTTTCCAAAAGAGCGATGAATCGCTGCCCCACCATACCTGTCGCACCCAGAATACCTACTCTTAATTTTTCACTCATTATAATATCCCTCTCATTGCTTTTTATTTCAAGGCATACGCCTTCTTTTGCCATAATATTCTGTAACATCTTATTGTACCACTTTTCCCGGTCTATTTCAACTGATTGCAGGCACAAAAAACGATACCGAGCACCTGCAGCTAAGGGCTCAGAGCTCGGTTATGTAAATCCATCATATTTTTGATATAAAGCCTCTCAGCAGCGGCAGCAGCAGGCCTCCTACCGAGTTTCCCAGTGTCATAACTATGACATAGAGCAGGGTCCTTGCACTCCACGCACCCGCAAGCGAAAAGTAATACATATTTGCCACGCAGTGCTCAAAGCCGCAGAGTATAAATACCACCACGCCGAAGAACAGTGCCAAATACTTGCCTATCTCGTGCGGATTATTCTTGAAGCCGTCCACCGCCAGATAAATCAGGATATTGCAAAATATTGCAAGTATAAATATGCTCAAAGGATTGTCCGAAAGCTTGACCTCACATAAAGCCGCAGCCTTTTCCTGTATAGTCGGAGCGATTCTGCTCGCAAGGAGTACCTGAGCCGTCAAAAATGTGCCGACAAGATTACCGAGCCATATTATCGGCAGCTTCAGTGCATATTCTCTGTCATTCTCTAATATGTAGCATATCCTGCCCGTATAAAGGGCGAGGCCCCTTGTACACACGGTAAAAAGCCCGACCGTAAACGCAATCGCTCCTATGAGCTTATTATCTGCTGAGAGAAACACCGTTCCTCCGAGTGATATTGCAAGTCCTGCCATCATTCCGCTTATAAATACTCGTAATTGTTTCATAATACCCTTTGCACCTTCTGTAATGTTTGTAAAAAATTATTTTATGCTTCTCTCAGCAGCCTCAGCCACATGAGATACCAGTACCGCTGTTGTAACGGCACCTACACCGCCCGGTACGGGAGTGATGGCAGCTACCAGTGGCTCGACCGCATCAAAATCGACATCTCCGCAGAGCTTTGCCTTTTCCTCATTCCAGCCGATGCCTACATCTATTACTGTCTGTCCCTCAGAGAAATATTCACTGCCTATTGACTCCGGCTTGCCCGCACAGACAATAACTATATCGGCACGTCTTACGATATCCGGCATATCAACAGTCTTGGTATGACAAATCGTAGGTGTTGCATTTTTGTGCATCAGCAGCATTGCCGCCGGTCTTCCGACTACAAGACTTCTGCCGATTACGAGCGCATTTTTGCCCGTGCAGTCAATCTGATAGTAGTCGAGTATTTCCATTGCAGCCTGTGCCGTACACGGACAGAAGCCTAAGTGGGTGTTTGTAAATACTCCTGCCAGCGAGCCATCGGTACATCCGTCCACGTCCTTTGCAGGAGAAAGCATCTGCCTTGCTCTCTCGTTGTCGAGCTGCGACGGCAGAGGGCGGAACATCAGAATACCGTGTACCTGCGGATCCTCGTTCAGTGCCGTAAGTGCTTCATCAAATGCCTCCTGCGAAATATCTGCGGGCAAAACCACCTGCTTAACCGCTATGCCTGTGCCCTCACATCTCTTTACGGCGCCCTTTTCATAGCTGATATCGTCAGCTCTTTCTCCGACTCTGAGAATTGCCAGCGTAGGGGTTATACCTGCCGCCTTGAGCCTCTCCGTCTGTTTGATCGTTCTTTCATTGATCGCTTTTGCGACCTCACTTCCTTTAAGTATTCTTGCCATTACCTTATCCCTCTTGTCTGCGTGTTTATTAGCTTGTAATTTTGAAGTGCAGCTCCTGCTTCACATAAGCAAACAGCCGTACATAAAATTTTCTCCGATTTTTCTCATCTTGTCAAGCATAAACTCCGTCTTTTTAACAAAATTGCAGGTTTTTCATATATTGATTTCAGAATGCGAATTTTATTGAAAGTCAATAACGGAGGTGAATTGTTTTGACACTGTTCAAAGGTGCCGCAACGGCACTGATAACCCCCTTCAAGGACGGAAAAATAGACTATGTATCAATGGGAAGGCTCGTTGAATGGCAGATTTCTCAAGGGATAGATGCTCTTGTGGTATGCGGAACCACCGGAGAGGCCTCCACCCTTTCCAATAAAGAAAAAACAGAGCTGATAAAATTTGTCGTCGATCTGACTGCGAGCAGGATTCCTGTCATTGCCGGCACCGGCGGCAACTGTACCGACAGCACTCTGGAGCTTACCAGGGAAGCCGAAGCGCTGGGTGCAGACGGCCTTCTGATAATAACTCCATACTATAACAAATGTACGGAGGGCGGCCTGATATCGCACTTTGAAAAGCTTGCAAATGCCGTTTCCACGCCTATTATTATGTACTCGGTTCCGTCGAGAACGGGAGTCAATATGACATCTGAGGCGGTCGATATATTAAAGGAGCATCCGAATATCATCGGCATAAAGGAAGCATCCGGTAACATTTCACAGGTTTGCGAGATGGCTGCACATATCAGTGACAACTTTAATATATACTCCGGCAACGACGACCAAACCGTGCCCATCCTGTCGCTGGGCGGTATAGGCTGTATTTCTACCGTTTCCAACATCATTCCTGCCAGATACAGCCTGATGATCCATGATTTCCTGGACGGAAAAATTGCTGAGGCAGGCAGTGAGCAGGTAGTACTGAAGCCGCTCATAGATGCTGTTTTCAGCGAGGTTAATCCGATTCCGATAAAGGCTGCACTTAATATGATGGGAAAATGCGCTTTGGAATACAGACTGCCTCTCTGTCCTCCAAGCTCAAAGACACAGTTTGCTCTGTACGACGAGCTGAGAAATTACGGTGTTCTGTAGCTTTTTTCGTTTTTGCTCATCTTACTTGTTTTTAATATTCCGAAAAAAAAAAGAGGCAGGTCCGCTACTTCCGCGGATTTGCCTCCTTAGATACATATGAATTAAGCTTCTGCTGCCACAACTTCTTTGCCGTCATAGTAGTTGCAGTTAGGGCAAACTCTATGAGGAAGCTTAGGTTCGTGACACTGCGGGCAAATTGATAAGCCCGGTGCTGTCATCTTCATATTCGGTGATCTTCTCTTGTCTCTTCTTGCTTTAGAAGTTTTTCGTTTAGGTACTGCCATATCGTAACACCTCCCTCGTGCGTATTCTGCTTTATCTTAAGTTTTAATAATCGTCAACTACTAGAGTATATACTGTAATTACATCATTTGTCAAGATTTATTTTTAGGATATTGCACGATTTTTAGACTTTTCTCTAAACAGCAAGGACTATTTGATACCTCTTACGATATTGTAGGTATCTCTTGCAATCATAAGCTCCTCGTTTGTAGGAACAAGCAGGATCTTGACTCTGGAATCGTCCATGGAGATAACGGTTTCCTTGCCTCTTACCTTGTTCTTTACGAGGTCGAGCTTGATTCCGAGGTTGCCCATCTCATTGCAGATAAGCTCTCTCATCATAACATCGTTTTCGCCGACACCTGCCGTAAATACGATAGCATCAACGCCGTTCATCTCAGCGATATATGCGCCGATATAGAATTTAACCTTGTGTGCGAAAACTCTGAGCGCAAGTGCTGCTCTTTCGTTTCCTTCCGCAACCGCTTCTTCCAAATCTCTGAAATCGCTGGATACGCCGGAAATGCCGAGTACGCCGGATTTCTTGTTGAGGATTTCGTTAGCCTTGCCCTGCGGAAGGTTTTCTTTTTCTCTGATGTAAGTAACGATAGCCGGGTCGATGTCGCCTGATCTTGTTCCCATTACGAGACCCTCAAGCGGCGTAAAGCCCATAGATGTATCAATACACTTACCTCTCTTGATAGCGGATACGGATGCACCGTTTCCGAGATGGCAAGTGATAATCTTCATATCGTCAAGATTTACGTTCATCATAGCTGATGCTCTCTCGGCAACATACTTGTGAGAGGTTCCATGGAAGCCGTATCTTCTGATTCCATACTTTGTATAATATTCATACGGAAGTGCATAAATGTAAGCTTCCGGCGGCATAGTCTGGTGGAATGCAGTATCGAAAACAGCCACCATCGGTGTGTCAGGCATCAGCTCCTTGCAAGCAGCAATACCCAAGAGATTAGGCGGATTGTGGAGCGGTGCAAGCTGTACGCACTCCTCGAGAGCCTTGATTACATCGTCTGTGATCAAAACTGAGCTTGCATATTTTTCTCCTGCATGAACAACTCTGTGTCCTACAGCTCCAAGCTCAGACATGGATTTTACAACTCCGTGCTCCGGATCCTGGATTGCTGCCAAAACCTGAGCAATTGCATCCTTGTGATCCTTCATCGGAACCTCTGTTTTAACTTTTTCCTGTCCAATCTTTTCGTGACCGATTACAGAACCGTCCATGCCGATTCTTTCAACTAAGCCTTTGCACAGCAGATTTTCGTTAGTCATATCAAGAACCTGATATTTCAATGAAGAGCTGCCGCAGTTGATTACTAAAACCTTCATTTTTGTCCTCCGTGTATTTAATAAATTTGCATTTTGATTAACAAATCCAATCTGATTTATTATACACCCGAAAAAGCCTTATTTCAATGGTGTTTTGATAAAATAAAGTTTTCACAATGTGATCAGCCCTCTATCCTCACGGGCATTCTGACATAATCGGAGTATTCGTACAAATCTCTGCCGCAGGCAAGGCTATACAGGTCACTTGCAAGTATATCCTTTTCCAGGGTCGGCATTATCTCAGGAAA
>CAZQSP010000042.1:0-8653 GCA_964596085.1 uncultured Oscillospiraceae bacterium | reverse complement strand
AAGAATACAATCTACACAAATGTTGCCAGAAACCTCGATGACAATACCGTATGGTGGGAGGGGCTTGATCAGCCTGCGCCGACAAACGGTCTTAACTGGCAGGCTCAGCCTTGGAACGGCCAAGAGGAACAGGCCAAGAAGGCTGCCGGCAAGGACTTTGTCAAGGGTGCGCATCCAAATTCAAGATTCACCGCACCTGCCGAGAATTGCCCGTCCATCGCTCCGGAATTTTTCACAGGCGAGGGCGTTCCTATCAGTGCAATAATCTTTGGCGGTCGTCGTGCCAAATCAGAGCCGCTCATCTGTCAGTCGCGTGATTGGGAGCACGGTGTATTTATCGGCTCCAAGATGTCGTCGGAAACTACGGCGGCAACCACAGGTGCTGTCGGTGTAGTAAGGTATGACCCTATGGCTATGCTTCCGTTCTGTGGCTATCATATGGGCGATTACTTCCAGCACTGGTTGGATATGGGCAAGCGCCTCAGCAATCCGCCTAAGATTTTCAATGTAAACTGGTTCCGTACAGACGATGAAGGCAAATTTATCTGGCCGGGCTTCGGCGATAATCTCAGAGCTATCCTCTGGGCACTCGACCGCTGCGAGGGAAGGTCCGGTGCAAACGAAACACCACTCGGCTTTGTTCCGAGTCCGGAGGATCTGGATCTTACGGGCATTGAGCTCAGCGATGAGGAGCTTTCTGAGCTTCTGACAGTTGATAAGGAAACTTGGAGGAAGGAGCTTGAAGGCATTAAGGGTTGGTATGCAAAATTCGACCACCTGCCTAAAGAACTCACGGATGCGCTCGCAAAGCTCGAGCAGGATTTGAAATAGTTTTTAAATCTAAGTTCATTATCATACTTGTATGAGTTAATTAACACAGCCCTCGGAAATCACTTCCGAGGGCTGTGTTTGTGCGTGGCATGACCGCCTGCATTTTATTTACTCCATGTACGGCTTGCGTATCTGCACTGCTTGAGTTCTGTCTGAGCTACCAATCTACCGTTTTTATCGAATACCTGAATGCGAGCTTTGTAATAATACTTTGTACCTTTCTTTCCGCTTGTATTCGTATATGTCTTTCCCGTCTTGGTAATCTTTGCGCTGTAGCTTGCACTCTTCTTGGTTGAACGATAGAATCTATATTTTACAATATATCCCATCTTCTCTATCGCCTTGATTGCTTCTTCTGTTTTGGAATCAATTTTTAAGCTAATCTTTATACCTCCCCTAGCAGTCTTACTTGAGCGTGCTATAGTCGACATTTCGGATACTTTTTCCTTTATATTCTTTATCGCTGCTGTCTGTTCAATATCTTCAGTCTGCCCCGAAGCTCCGGTCGCAGTTCCCGACTGTTCTGCTTCTTCTCCTGTCTGTCCCGGTATCTGAGGATTATCCGTACCTGTCGAAGGCTCCTGCGGCAGCAGAGGTGCTCCGCCTCCATGTGCTCCTTCTTTGCGTTCTCCGGTAATCAGAATAGTCACGGACTCTGTTGCATAGTTGCCGCTGCCAGCCCCTATATATTCCGCCGTCGCACTTACCTCTCCACCTGCCTTTATCGCTTTTTCAATATCCTCAGAATTCCATATCCAGCCTTCCGGAAGCTCCAGTTCTCCTACAGTCTTGCATTCGGATGTCGCCTTCATGGTACTCTCAGGCATATTCGGTGCGTTTCCGTATCTGTTTACGACTATGCTCACGGTCTTATCCTGCGCTGCATTATAGTTTGTACTTGCTGCCTGAGATATTGTTACTGTGGCACTTCCGGCAGCTTTGATCGTTACATTTCCGTTTTCGTCTACGGAAATTACTTTGTCATTTGCCGTAACTGTGCCGCTGCTGTCTTTGCTGTCCTTCACTGTATATTTCAGCTCGGATTCACTGTGGTTAGAAACGGCATCCAATGCGAATGTGCTGTCTCCATAGCTCTTTGTATATGCCTCCGTACCGCTTATTGCTCCGTTTGCCTTGTTTATCGTCAGCACACCCGCTGTTATCGTCACATCATAGTTTGCGCTGCTTGAAGCTCCGGTTATGGCATATCCGCCTGCTTTAACAGGTGATGTGCTGTCTGCCGCACATGAAAGCGTTATTCCTAAATCAGATAATTTTTCGGAGCCTGTAAGTGTTCCCTCAGGCAGTGTAATCGTAAGCTCAGGATTTGCTTCTCCGTATGTCTTTTCCTTATCGTCTGCCTTCACGGTTATCACTCTTTTATTCACCCTTACAGCTATATTTTTCTTAATCTTGCTGTAGTCATAATTATCTCTGTCTGCCTGAGATGCAGGCGTAAATATCGCTTCATATCCGTTGTTTGAAATCGTAGGCAGTATATTCGAATCTGCCCAGCTCCATGTTCCCGAAATCACGCCTTCGTTTACACCCTTTACAACACCGCCTATCAGCTGATTATCTGTAAGTATATTATCCGGGTGATATGTAATGCTCGAAACAGTCGGAAGCTCCGAAACATTCAATGTCGCCTTATTTACTTCAATTCTGATATTTCCTTCAACCTCTGCATATGCGATGTCATTAGGCTTAAATATCCATACGGCATTTTTCGTCCCTACATTCGGTACAGTGCTCGGCTCCTTCCATGACAATACACCGGCTACTTCATTTCCGTCTTCGTCCTCAAATCTTACATCATTAAGCTCAAGCTTTGACAGCTTCTCGCCGTAGGTAAGCGTATTGCTTTCCGTCGTTACATTGCTGTCACTACCGAGCTTTGTCATATATCTGTCAATAAGCTCCAGATTGACGGTCACGGTATAGTCCGCATAGTTGTCGGATGTAACTTTGACCGTGATACTGCCTTTGCTTCCCTTTGCTCCCGCCTCAGCTGTATATGACAGAATTTTCGTTTCGGAAACCGCAGGCTCTGATTCATATGTTATATCTCCGCTCTTTTGCGGTGTGCCTATGCTTGATTTTCCGCAGTCCGAAGGAAGATATGGGCTGAGGTCAATCGTGTCCGCACCACCTTTAACATACACGTATGCTCTGTTTATGTCATCCACCGTATATCCTGTACTTTTGTTTACAATTATGCTCACGGTCTTATCCTGCGCTGCATTATAGTTTGTACTTGCTGCCTGAGATATTGTTACTGTGGCACTTCCGGCAGCTTTGATCGTTACATTTCCGTTTTCGTCTACGGAAATTACTTTGTCATTTGCCGTAACTGTGCCGCTGCTGTCTTTGCTGTCCTTCACTGTATATTTCAGCTCGGATTCACTGTGGTTAGAAACGGCATCCAATGCGAATGTGCTGTCTCCATAGCTCTTTGTATATGCCTCCGTACCGCTTATTGCTCCGTTTGCCTTGTTTATCGTCAGCACACCCGCTGTTATCGTCACATCATAGTTTGCGCTGCTTGAAGCTCCGGTTATGGCATATCCGCCTGCTTTAACAGGTGATGTGCTGTCTGCCGCACATGAAAGCGTTATTCCAAGGTCTGATTTCTGATCACCGCTTACAAGAGTACCTGACGATATCGTAAAAGTAAATTCAGGATCCGATTCTCCGTATGCTCTTTCCTTGCTGTCTGCCTTGACGGTAATCTTCTTTTTTGCCACTATCGGTGTCAGTTTCCTTATCAACGGGCGATAACGCGAATCATCAGGTGTAAATGTAACATCATATGTCTTGCTTGTTTCCACTGTCGGTATATCGGTTTTATTTTTGTCCGTAACCTTCCATGTACCTGGAATTTCAACATCTCCGTATGTCACCTTACCGCCTGTCAATGTCATCTGAACTGCCCTCTGTCCGTATATTCCACTGAAAACAGGCAGCTCTGATACCGTAACAGCAAGCTTATCTGTCGATGTTGTGAATGAGCAGCTTAAAACAGTGTCGGCAGTTGTAACATCTCCGTTTTCTCCCACTGCTGCCAGATACAGAGTATATTCCGCATACTCATCAAGCTCGCTCAGGGATATGCTGTTGGTACCTTCCGTCATCGTGCCGGAAACAGTGCCTGCCGTTTTTTTCCACTCATATTCGCTTCTTATGATTCTGCCCAATGCAAAATCGGAAATGGATTGAGGTGCCGCATCATCTTTTTTACTCAGGATATAGTAATAGGTTCCTGCTTTGGATGCTGTAAATGTGAGTTCAGCATCGTTCTTTCCTACATTTACCGCCGACAAAGCGCTCAAATTGAAATCAGGATCTTTATCTTTTTCAATCCATTGTGCATAAAGAGTTTGTTTGACGTTGATATATGCTTCGGCACAATCCGTATATCCTACACCGCTTCCGTTGTTTGCTCTATTCCATCCGATAAATGTATATCCTTCCCTTGTAAACCGGTTTGGCGGCAATGTGACATACTGCCCATCGGGATATGTCTGAGATTCCATCGTTCCGACTCCGCCGTTGGCATTAAATGTGGTTTCATAGTATTTGATCTCCTCAAATTCGCATGCCACCGCAACACTATTTCCAGGCATATTGAAGTGAGCATTCACTCCGGATACTATGATTGTATTATTGCTGCTTAATGCCGGGCTTACATTCCAGCTTCCCGGTTTATATCTGTAACCTTCATCCGGTATCGCAATCAAATTTATCCTTGTTCCCGCCGTTGCTCGAGTCGGATTAGCTACTATAGTACCGTGCTCAATCTTTGTGCTGATATTCACCTTATAACCTGAATCGCGTTCCCACCTTGCATATAATGTCTTATTACCCGAATCGGTCGCTTCAAGCTTTTCCTTCTTTTTCGTATAGCTACTGTCTTCATACCATCCGAGGAAAGTGTATCCGCTTCTTGTAACTATCTTCGGCAGCTCGGTAATGGCACCGTACACATATTCGGTGGCATATTCCGTATCTGCTATGCTGCCGCCGTTGAGTGTATAAGTGATAGTATATATTACAGTATCCCATGCAGGGTAAAGCGTAATATCTATGCCATCCTTGTATTCAGCCCCTAAATCGTATATCTTTCCTCCGTTTTCCTCAGTTGCCCATCCGATTTGATTTGCGCCTGCTTTGATGAATGGAATGTCTCGCAACTCGGCAGTTTGGCCCGGCTCTACGGTCTGCAAAATTCTCTTACTGCCTACATCTGAACCCGAACGATATGTTATCGTATATCCTTCTGCCCATGTCGGATAAAGCGTAATATCCGCATCCGGTATATAGGCATCCCCCAGCTCGTATACTGTTTCACCACCGTCCGATGTCGACCATCCGACCTGCATATACCCGCTGTGAGTGAACTCGGCACCTCTCAATATCAAATCCTCGCCGTTATACTTAGTATCCTTTACAGCACTGCCTTCAGTATCGCTGTCGGGTGCATATGTTACTACGAAGCCCTTTTCCCATTCGGGGCTAAGGCTAGCGTCGCCGACTGCATCTGACGGAATTTCCATAATTTTTGTGTAATTCGTGCTGCCTATGCTTCCGCTCCAGCCCAAGAATTTATATCCCAAGCGTATAGCATTAGGCAACTTTACACTACCCTTGCCTATTGTATACTGCTTTGGATATGTCTCTGCGTCAATCTGCGCACCTGTTTGATTCAAATTGTAGTTTATGTCGTATACAACATCTTGCTTCCACTGGGCTTTCAGTTCTGCTGTGCCTTCCGCTCCCAGTGGCATGCTCGTAATTGGCGTGTCGATTTCTATGTCACCTATTTTTCCGCACCAGCCCAGGAATTGATATCCCGGCTTCGTACATGTTGGAAGCTTCGTAGTATCAAAATAATCGTAAGAGCTAATAGGCGTTTCTGTCTCGAACTCACCTCCATCTGTGTCATATACAATATCATATTTACATTCACTCCATGAAGGATATAATGTTATGTCCGCATCTAAATTAAATTTTCCACCAAGCTCAAACTCCTTATCTCCGCCCAGCGTCCTTGTCCAGCCGGATTGTCTGCATCCCGCTTTTTTGAATGTTTCCCCTTTTAGCGTAGTCTCAATTCCTTCCGCTTTTATCTCTGTCGTGCTTTGATAACCGGCAGAATATGTGATCACATACATGCGTCCCCATACCGGATACAGATCTATCGCATCGCCTATTGTATAAGGTGCCTTCAAGTCATAACGCTTTTCGCCCCCGTCTGTTAATGACCATCCGACTTGAACATATCCTTCTCTCGTATATGTCGCATCTCGCAGATTATAGGTTGAGCTGTTTAGCTCGCTTATATCCTCTCCTATTCCGTCTTTACCCGGATGGTAATTTACAAATGCGTTACCAAACTGTGCCGTAAGATTCACATCTCCCGAGGCGGTTGCCGGTATAAAATAAATATATTTATACTCTTTATCGCCTATGGTGCCGCTCCAACCTCGGAATTTTGCACTTCCTGTCAAAGTCGGCAATGCTATGTTCCGACCTGCGGTATATTTTTCAGGTATCACCAAATCCTCCTGAGCCTCAATAAGCTTACCTCCTGCAAAATTAAGAGTCAGTTTGTATGAGCCCGCAGTCTTCCATGATGCGGTAAGCTGTGCTTCTCCTTCGGCATCAGCAGGAATTTCATAAATACCGGTGTATGTCTTACTGCCTATGGTGCCGCTCCAACCTGTAAATTCATACTCCTCGCGCACCGGTGCAGGCAGCTTTACACCTTTTCCGTACATATATGATGACGGATATTCCTCAGCTTGAACATATACATTGCTGCCTATGGAAACCGCATACGGATTTCCTTCGGCAAAGTCATATGTAATCGTATTTCCGCAACGCTCCCATACGGGATAAAGCGTAACAGAACCCGTATTCGTATATCTCGCACCGAGATCGAATGCCCTCGGACCTCCGTCCGAAGTAGCCCAACCTACCTGACGGAAAAGCTCGCGTGTATATACAGCACCCTTGAGTGTCACCGGATTGCTGTCCGTTCTTACTACCGTCATTCTTCTGCCGCTTCCGTCTTTACCCGGTGCATATCCTATTGCTGTACCTTGAACGGTCAGACTACCTGCGGCAAAAGCACTCGAAGCACCGCTTCTCTTGTTTCCGTTATATTGCTCGTTGAATATTTTCACATCATAGCTGCCCACCGGAAGATTAGGCACTTCAAAGCTTACGGTTCCGGATGATGAGGAAGCTTTTTTGACTCTTCCGTAATACTCAACCCTTTCTCCGTCCATAATCATTACTGAGATGTATTCGTTTTCTCCGGTTTTTGCTCCTTTATATGCAAAGCTTACAGTCTGACCTGCCTCTGCCGATACATTCTTCGTACCGTCCAGACTAAAGTCTCGACTCCCTTCGCTGAATATCAATCTCCATTCCGGAGCTGAAGCATTCGGAACTTGATAAAGCCCCAATTCTTCGCTTGTATCATCCGAAGCAATATATAATATATTAGATTTGCTTATATTCGTGGCAGGGCGAACAGCATACTTAAATGTTACTTCTCTTGGAATAACAGACCCTCCTGCATAATCTGCTATCATCGCTTTAGTATTATCGTATCGAGACGGTGAACGAAGCCAATAGTCCTTTGGGCTTCCGTCGCTGCCAAGAGCTTGCATACCCGGTAACCTATACCAGCTCGCTACATAGTCTGCAAGTTCCTCTGCCGACATAAAGAAAACCTTTTCGGCACTCGTCAGCTGACTCTTTCCCATTTCCTTGCTAAATCCACCGAACATTTCATCCGTTTTATCGACGCCGAACATTGCTGCCTGTTCATAAGCATAGAAAACCGATGTATTTTTGGCAAATTCCGTACACCAACTTTTTGCATAGCTGCCTTGCCATATGTTAGCATTGGCATCACCGTTTTTATTCTCGTTGAATATTATGCGCTCCGATACATCATCATACAAAGCGTTTTCTGACAAAATAAACATTCCCGCCGTCGAAGCATCATTTGCCTTGTTCGCATCCAGAACTCTCCATTTGATAGGTGTTCCGTTATATACTCCCATATAGATGTAATCACTCGGTATGAAATATTTTCGGTGAATAATACCATCCCAAGGACCGATTATCAAATATTTTCCGTCAATATAATTTCCTTCTTCATTCATTGCAAACCTTTCAACCGGATTGCTGATTCTCTCCGCTCCAATCTGCACGGCACGCCCGTATTCCTCATCCGAAATGGCTTCGGACTCGCCTGATGAAAGCGGCTGCACACCTTCTGCGCCTACCGCAGTCGAAGCATATGACTCCGCAGGCATCGATGTGCCTACCATGCATGCACAAATGAGCATTGCAAAAAATTTCTTCACATTTAATTTAATGTTTACTTTCTCATTGTGTACTTTCATATTTTAACTCTCCTTTCAAGATTTTTATATTCAACTCCTCATGTTTTCAGTCGAAGATTATATCTCCTGCTGAAAGTCTGAAATGTATCACACCAACCCGGATACATCATATATATGCATTTTGCTATATCCGTTTGATTATAGCTGAAAAATTTACCGAATGCAATATTTTTCACTATTTTTAGTTCGATTGGATTCTGCAAATTGTCTATTAGGCTCATTTGCTGAGCCGTTTTTTTGCTTTTTTGAATAAACTTTCCCTCAAAAAACAAAGCTGCCCACCCCTCAAGGCAAGCAGCACAAAATCATATTCATATCAATTATTTAAAATATTTAGGCTTCTTGAACCTGCATATTTTGTCTTTGCAATTTTCACATTTGAGCACATCGTTTGAGCC
>CAZQSP010000041.1:0-8777 GCA_964596085.1 uncultured Oscillospiraceae bacterium | reverse complement strand
GATGATACGCCCATTCTGAGTAAAACCGCACGCTCTACGGACGGAGTTGTGTTTTCGTAACCTAATTCCAAAAGCGGCTCGTCAACCTTTGCGATTAGCTCCCAGAATCTGTTATAAAGCTCTTCATCGGTAAGATTAGCCAAATGCTGTCTTCTTACCTCGAAATCATCTGATCTTTTCATCCTTATATTTCCTTTCATTTAATTATGCAGCCTCGGGCCGGGCGACTCCCTGCGCCCAAGGTATGCATATTTTTAACAGTAGTCCTTGCCTTACAGCAAGCCCTCAGCCTCGAGTGCAGACTTTACAAAATCTACGTCTGTCTTTGTCTCTACGGCCAAAAATTCAAGGTCTGCCTCTGTCGGCTTAACGCCTGCTTTTTTTACAGCCTTTTTAATCAAAGATTTTCTGAAACGGTTAATATCAGCAAGCTTATGCTTCATCAAGCCCGGGTTTGCAGGTAAAATCAGGTTTACACCCGGCTTATCCTCCTCGGCAGGGTTACCGAAGTGAATGTCGATGCCGTTTTCTCTTGCAAAATCAAGCTGAGGCTGAATGTGCTTGCCTGCGCCTGTGTATTCTGTCTCCGAAACAACTACGATTGCATCCTCCGGAAGCTCCTGTGCATAGGAGAATGCTGCTGCAAGTGCAGTATTTCCTGCAGGACCTCTTTCGATGCCTTCGAGGTTAGCAAGCATTTCTGTCATATACATAACCTCGCCCTGAGTTACGGTCAAATACTTATCCATATATCTGAGCGGACGAGCTGCCGAACGAGGTACGTCGGAGTGGTCAGGGTCTGTAGCATAAGGAACGCCGAAGCCCGTATGACCTGTAGTGCAGGACTTCTTGTTGAAGTCAGCATCGGAGGCCATTGAAAGACCCGTAAGGTCGATGGAAGCGGCAACAACCTCTGCCTTGCAGCCTGCCTTGATGAGTCCTCTTGCAGTACCTGTTACCATTCCGCCGCCTGCTGTAGTGCATACTACAACGTCCGGATCCTTGCCGAGCTTTTCTCTGCACTGCGTAGCGATTTCATATCCCAAGGTTTCTACGCCTGCGATACCAAACGGAGAATACAGAGATGCGTTGAAGTATCCTGTATCTTCCAAGATCGACAGGAAAGAGTAGAAAAGCTCAGGACCTACCGTAAGCTGAACAACCTCTGCGCCGAGTGCTTCGCACTTTCTTGCTTTTTCAACGATTTCCGGTTGTCCTACACCGTGGGAGTCGTAGCATTCCTGAACAATGATGCAGTTAAGTCCCTGCATTGCAGCCTGGGATGCAACAGCAGCACCGTAGTTGCCGGAGGTAGCAGCCATAACACCCTTATATCCCAATTTCTTTGCGTGTGCAACAGCGCAAGCTGCTCTTCTGTCCTTGAAGGAGCCTGATGCGTTGCAGGCCTCGTCTTTGACGAAAATTCTTGCGCCGTAGCCCGGCTTAGCGTATTTGCGAGCGAGCTTTGTTACATTTCTGAGCTCAAGCAGCGGTGTGTTTCCTACGCCGTGAAGTCCTTGGATCCTTTCGATTTCATCAAGCGTATAGCCTGTGGATTTCATCAGTGCATCATAGTCAAATGAAATCGGAGAGGTCTCAAAATCCGAATAGTCAAGCCCCAGGGCTTCCTTCTGAATTTCATTGGATCTGCCCATTACGGATTGATAATCTTTTGCGAGTGCCATTATTCTTCACCTCCGAAATTCATTATTTCCCTAAGCTGTCTGTCAATCTCAATGATCTCCGGCACAAATTTGCCGTAGCTGTGAGTGTAATACGGTGCTTCGTCGATCAAAGTACCCTTTTCCAAACGACCTACAGCAGTCTTTACCGTAACCTCGTCACCTACCGCTGCGGCCTCGTCCTGCAGGTAGCCCTTTGTCCATTGCTGAAGGTCACATTTCTGAGTATCGTCCGGAAGCTTTGCCGTTCTTTCTTCTGCTTTCAAAACGATGCTGTGGATGCGAACCCAATCACCTTTTTTAGCCATTTTATTTTCTCCTTTTTGTCACTATATAATCTTCTCAGATATAGGAAAATTATTTAACGAGCTTCTTGTTTTCCTTGATGAGATCTCTGAAGTCTCCCATAATTGCATGAGGAACAGGGATATCGAGCATAGTGATAAGACCTGCGTCTGCGTTGATGCAGTGAGGGATGCAGTTCATAATCATAGCCATGGTTCCGATGCCGCCTTCGATTTCCGGTGTGTTAACCATATTTACAGGAGGAACGGAGTCAAGGATTACGTAGTCACCTGTGTGAACGCCAACCTGTTCAGGCTCGATCTGCTGAGGGTGGTCCATGTCGATTCTTCTTACGCCGTCGATATCAACCCAGCCCTTCATAGCAACGCCTGCAACCTGTCCTGCTGCTGCGAAGCCGTAAGGTGACTTTCTGTCTACATCTGTTACGATTGGTTCCATATCCTGACCGAATTTGTCCCATTTCCAGCCGAGAGCATCACAGATCATCATTGTGGACTCTGCGAAACCAACGTGTCCTGCCATAGTACCGTTAGCTTTTCTCTCATTAAATTCCTCAACGGAGATGCCGATACCCTGTTCTTCCATAACAGCCGGTCCGAACGGTGACAGGGAGTTGACACGTCTGGAAGTTACATGGTTTACTTCCTCACAAGCAGCAGTCCAAAGAACCACCAGCAGGTCCATAATAAGTCCCGGGTTGATACCTGTGCCCATTACGGATACTCCGTTTGCCTTTGCGATTTCGTCTAACTTCTTAGCAAGTTCAGGCTCCTGAGCCTGAGGATAAGCCATTTCCTCTGCGGAGGTGATAACGTTCATGCCTCTTTCCATAACGAATACAAGCTTATCAAATACATCTTTTGTGAAAGAATTTGTGCAAACAACTACGATGTCTGCTGCGCCCGGCTTGATTACTTCTTCCGGAGTTCCCACGATAACATCCTCTCTGTCGCCCTTAACGATTCCCGGAACCACATCATACAGGCTCTTGCCGAGCTTGTCGCCGATGTCGATAGCTCCGACGATATCAACACCTTTTTTCTTTGTGAGCATCTTGCCGATGCCGCCGCCCATAGCGCCGAGTCCCCAAAGGATTACCTTTACATTCTTCATTTTAACTTCTCCTTTTCAAAACAATATTTGTTCTAATGAACCATACTTAACATTTAAGCAAAAGCCGTGCCATTTTTGTTGAAGAATATTGTATACTTGCTCGCCTCTTTCGAGTGCAAAAACACAAAATTCGCTTGCAATTTAGGGAAATTTTATGAAAAAACACAATTCATCCTCGACTGTTTCTTTGCAGGCCTGAGCTTATTTGAATATTTTGCGGCAATTCCACATATTTTGCGATTTTTGGTGCAAAAAAACTTGCATATCATATGCAAGTTTTTTTGCGTCTCATGTCTCCTATTTCCTTATACCATATCAAGGATATGGTATTTTTTCAGCTTATGCTGCAGCGTTTGTCGCTTGATCTGCAAGGCTCGTGCAGCTCCGGTAATATTTCCGTCGGAACGGAGCATTGCCGCTCTGATGATTTTTTCCTCGATACCGCCGAGGTATTCGTCCAAGGGTATCTGTGCATCATAGTCTATGTCGTGGAATATCGCTCTCTTGCCTGTTTCCGGCATACTCAGCAGCTTGTCGGTAAGCACGTGCTCCCTGTCAGCCATTGATACAGTCTGCTCTATGATATTCTCAAGCTCGCGCACATTGCCCGGATAATCGTATTTGCTGAGCTTTTCAATCGCCTCATCCGAAACCATCCACAGCTCCTTTTCAAACCTCTTGTTATGCTTTTCGAGAAAGCTTTCCGCCAGCACCGGTATATCATCAAGACGTTCCCTGAGCGAGGGAATGGAAATGTTGATGACGTTCAGTCTGTAGTATAAATCCTTCCTGAGCTTTCCCTGCTCTATCAGGGTCTCCGGTGGTTCATTCACCGTTGCGATTATTCTGACTCTGATTGGAATGTCCTTGTTTCCGCCTACTCTGCGCACATAGTTTTCCTGCAGAACTCGCAGAAGCTTGCTTTGCAGATCATACGGCATCGCACTTATCTCATCCAGTAACAGAGTTCCGCCGTTGGCTTGCTCAAACAGACCCGCGCGATCCACAGCTCCCGTAAAGCTGCCCTTGCTCGTTCCAAACAGTATTCCCTCCAGCAGTGTCTCGGGTATTGCCGCACAGTTCTGCGCCAAGAACGGCATCTCCCGTCGCGGTCCTCCGTAATGTATGCTTTGCGCAAACAGCTCCTTGCCCGTGCCGGTCTCACCGTATATGAATACACTCGCATCGTTTGTCGCCGCTTTTTTTGCTCGCTCCACCGCTGCCTTAAACTTTGGATTTTCGCCGTAGATGTCATCGAAGGTGTATTTTTTGATTCCGGGTCTGCCGCTCGATTCCGTCTCCTGCATATCGTCGTTCTGTGCCGATGATTTTTCGAGCTTATCCTCTTGGAGCCTGAGCAGCTTGTCTGCCATCTTGCGTATGTCGGTTATATCCTTTGCAACCTCTACCGCCGCAACCGCCCTTCCGTCCACGATTATCGGAATCGTGCTGTTGATTGTCGTTATCTCCTTGCCATAGAGATTCTTATAGGTCTGCTGCTTTTTCAGTGTCGCTTCTTTCTTGGTCAATGCTTTGAACATCGTGCTTTCGCCCATGTAAAAGTCGGGGAATGCCTCGTGAAATTTCTTTCCGAGTATGTCGTCCATATTAACCTTTTCCATGGATGCCATTGCCTTGTTATAGTAGATTCCGACACCTTCCTTGTCAACTATATATACGCCTTCATCTATCAGCTCTATCAAGGCTTCTATGATTTTTCTGCTGTATTCCGCTTCCATATCGCACTCTCCTGTCCTCATGCTTTTGACGTGAAGCAAGCAGTGTGATCTGACAGCCTTGCCTCCCGTGTATATCTTAGCACAAAAAATCGCTCAGTGCAAATTTTTTTGCGGTGCATTTTTCGCCTATGCTCTATTCACCGATCTGTCTTCCGCTGTTCTTATATCTTTTAAGCAATTTTTCGACTCTCTCGTTGCGATTCAGCTCAGCTTCTCTTACCTTTTTTTCATAGGCGGTCAGCTTATCAATGTCCTTTATGTGCTTCCTCACCGGCTTTGGAACTACAGCAAAATATATGAGTGGAGATACCAACAGACAGTCGATCAGGGTCCATACCAAAATAGCAAGCACGATCACGGCTTCTCCGTAGCCCTTGACCACTCCGACCGATGCCAATATTACCAAGACGATAATATAGATGAAGAAGGTTACGTACAGCTTTTCCAGCTTGTTCACGGCACTGCTGAGAGCCTCGTCAAACCAGGTTCTTTTGAGGCTCTTTACCACATATTTTGCCCATCTGAACTGCACGTTGCAAAGGTATACGCAGGCCTTGAAGTCGTCAAAGGTCGGCTTTTCGGGTGGAATTTCCACCGGATACATTTCATCGTCCATATTATTGTAGAGAATCTGCGCACGCACACAGAGTCCCTCGCCCATCACGGAATAGCTTGCTTCGCCCTCTGCAAGCTCCATTACAAAAAGCTGTCCCTGCTGCACCATCTGCGTTTTGCCACCCGCTTCAATCAGTACATAGCCTTTTTCACAATACAGAGCGTGGGTGCAGAACTGATACTCTGATTCTGCTTCGACCTTTATCAGCTTTTTTTCCGTCTCGGGCTCTATTATATCCAGGAAGCCCTCATTGCCCTTCCTGACCATAAGGTTAAAATCTGTGATTTTTCCGAAGCTCTTTGTCTTCCACGCACCGTCGAAGCGGTCCTGCTCGAGCTCCTTCAGTCTGCTTACCCTTTCGCCCTCATAGCTCAGAACAACCTCACCCTTCAAAACCATAAGCACACGATCATAGTCAGGCAGCCTTGTAAACGTTGACTCCTCTGTGTCCACCGTCGCCGAGCTGATTCTCCATATAAAATTTCTGTCTGCATAGCAGCTTTTGGACGGAAAAAGCGCAAATTCCGTTGTGCTGCCTCCGGACCACTGACCTATGCGGTAATCCTCCTTCTTGCAAAGATAGCAATTCATACCATATCTCCTTCCGCATCAAGCCTTTCTGCAAGGCTTGCGTATTTATGTCAAGTATATCACAAAAGCGTTATTTTGAGCAAAAAACTTGTAATTTCTGCTTTATTGTTTTATAATTACTACGGTTTTATTAGTGCATGACTGACCATATATCAATTTTACAATAAGGAGCTTTTGCCATGTACCGATCCGACGGATATCGAATTTCAACAAACGATCCAATATACGAGATAATTCCGCATATTATGCCTCGCCGCTATGATGCTTCCAACTCCATCAAGGTTGACATTGACCTTCAGCCTATGCAGGATTACATAAGGGCTTGTCGCAAAAAAGGAATCAGTGTTTCTCATATGAGCATAATAATCGCAGGCTACCTGCGGCTTGTCTCGCAAAACCCGTATTTGAACAGATTTGTAATGAACAAGAAAATCTATGCTCGCAATCACTTCTGTGTTTCCTTTGTGACCCTGACTCCGGGCGATGAAACGGACACCGTGAGCAAGCTGTATTTTAATCTTGATGACACACTGCAAACGGTCAACGAAAAGGTCGAGGCCGCAATCGAAAGGGCGCAAAAAAACACGGGCGCCAACCCCGTTGATAAGCTGGTCGTAAAGCTGTGCCGCACACCATTTCTTCTGACCTTCGGCGTTGGCTTCCTGAAGCTCTTGGACCGCTTCTTCACGCTGCCGTTCAGCATTGTTGATGCCAGCCCGTTTCATACCGGACTTTTTGTAACCAACCTTGCCTCGATTCGCACGAACACCATATACCACCACATTTATGAATTTGGGACTACCGGTGTGTTCATCTCCATGGGTCAACCAATCAAAAAAGTCCGCACAAACGGCGAGACCTTTGAGGAATACAAGGTTATGGAGCTGGGCATCGTTACCGACGAAAGAATTGCCAACGGTCACTACTACGGGCGCTGCTTCAAGGAGCTTTCACGTTACTACAAGAACCCGGCATTGCTGGAGCTGCCTCCCGAAAAGGTATATTCCGATCCCGGAGTTCGCAAAAAAAATCCCAAGTGGATCGTTAAATAATCTAAAAACGAGTGCTTGCGGGCTTTGTCCCACACTGCACTCGTTTTTTCTGATTTTCCTTTGCAAGCAGGCTGCGGCTCGACAGCTTTGGCTTTTTATTTGCTCTTGTAATAAAGCATACAGTGACAGTAGCCCTCAAAATCGGGATCTGCAATTTGTTCCTTAAATTCCTTGCATATGCACCTGTTTTCCTCTGTGCGCTGCAATCTGCACGGACAATAGCCCCCTGTCTTTTTCAGTCCCTCCTTGATCTGCCGAACAATTTCTTTGTCCTCGTTTAATCTTACTGCCATATTTCCCTCCTGTATTTGCTTGCCTTCAAAGGCATATTATGCTTTCCTCTCTGCCTTTCCTCAGTCTGAACCGAAAATATCTGTACGCATCAGAAGCTTGTACAGAATCATACCCAAAACACCGCAGGACAGCAGCTCCCCCAATCCTACGGTTGCGGCAAAGAAAAGGTAGGAGCCTTCGGCTCCGTACACCAACTGCAACAGCTTTGGTATGATCAGCGTGTTGGCAGCGATGGGGCAAAGCAGAGCGAGCAGCGGTTTTTTCTTTCCTATATACATCGTTCCAACTGCGCCCAAAAATGTTGCAAGCGAGCCAAAGACAACATCCCAAGGTGCGCAGCCCGTGAGAATATTTGCTATGACGCAGCCTATCGTCAGTCCCGGCACCGCCGAGCGCGTGAACAGCGGCAGCACGGTCAGCATTTCTGACAGACGAAGCTGAATCACACCGCTTGCAAGCCCGGCTATGTTGGAGAGCAAGGTCAAAACCACATATAATGCGGCTATGAGCGATGCCTCTGTAAGCATCAGTGTTTTACTTTTCATTTGCTCCGCTTCCCTTCCAAGAATCTTCTTCTGTACTTCAAAACGGCATAATCGCTTATTCGATTTATGTACACCGGATCAAAGATACCGCCGACCAAGCCGACAACGAAAAAGCCTTGCACAAACTTTGTGTAGATCATTTCCTCGGACAATGCCGCTGCCGATGTTCGCATTTGTTCATCCTTGCCTATCGTCCAAAATTCTTCTCCTATAGTGTCTCCGTTCAAAGCAATACTGTGAATGTCCTCGTTCAATGCCCTGTCGCGCTTGATAAAATCCTCGTCGTCACACATCGCGACCTCTATCAGCTTGAGAATGAATATCCTTTCCGCATCGCTATCGTAGCGATAGCCGTAGCTCAGTGCAATCTCATACACGCTTTTCAAAACCATGGCAATAAAAACAGGGATGTCCGGTATTCCGGAGCCGACAAGTCCCATCCCGATGCCCTCAACTCCCGAAATCAGGAGATTTACACCCTTCGTCGAGCGCGCCTGCTTGGTAAATGCTTTCGCTGCGGATCTCTTATCCGATATCTCGGAGGCATAGCTGTTGATCTTGAAATCAGTTTCCCTTTTTTCCTTGTTATATGTTTTTTCGATAATTCCGGTGCCTTTTTCAAATATAAGCTCAAATGCCTTAAAAAACGCAGCATTCAGTGTTCCGCTGAGCTTTTCCGGAACCAGTCTGTCGAGCTTTTTCATAAGCACCGAGGTTGGTCCCTCTTTTCTTTTCGCGGTGAACCTCCCCTCTTTTTTGAGAAGATCCTGCCATTCTTTTTCCCACACCGACTTTCTTTCAAAAATTGCCATATCCGTTCCCCCGTTTCTCCACCACAT
>CAZQSP010000040.1:0-8849 GCA_964596085.1 uncultured Oscillospiraceae bacterium | reverse complement strand
TTGATTTTATCTTTGCAAAGGGCAAGCTGTCTTGCAGAATGCAGGGCGAAGAGCCCATGATAAACGAAGAGGATTTCTTGGATTTGAAGCTTGCAAGACATCCGCTGATAGACTCGAGGAAGGTCGTGCCGATCAATGTTTCGCTCGGACACGATTACCGAACTCTCGTCATCACAGGACCGAATACAGGAGGAAAGACCGTCACTCTGAAAACTGTCGGACTTTTGGCAATGATGGCACAGAGCGGACTGCACATTCCTGCGGCGGGAACGAGCAGCCTGCCGATTTACAAAAATATATTCGCGGATATAGGCGACGAGCAGAGCATAGAGCAGAGCCTAAGTACATTTTCTTCACATATGAAGAACACGGTATACCTAGTAGAAAAAGCAAAAAAAGGCAGCCTGGTGCTGCTGGATGAGCTGGGCGCAGGCACTGATCCTACGGAGGGTGCAGCACTTGCGATTGCTATTCTCGAAAGGCTTTATGCACAGGGAGCTCATACCATAGCAACTACACATTATAACGAGCTAAAGAAATATGCACTTTCCACCGACGGTGTGGAGAATGCGTCGATGGAGTTTGACGTTGAAACCCTCAGCCCGACCTACAGACTGCTGACGGGTGTTGCGGGAAAATCCAATGCCTTTGAAATTTCAAGGAAGCTGGGGCTTTCACCAAAGATTATAGACAGAGCAAGCGAGCTTATTGAGAAGGGTGATATGGCATTTGAGGATGTGCTCAGCGCAATCGAGGACGATAAGCGAAGGGCACAGGAGGAACGTGACGAGGCTGTCAGAACGGCGGCTGAGATGAAACGGCGAATGCAGGAGCTTGAGGAAAGACAGCGTGAGCTTGAGAAGCGTGAAAGCAAGGTCATCAAGGATGCCAAGGAGGAAGCAAGAGCCATCATCAAGGAGGCACGTGAAACAGCCGACGAGGTTCAGAAGGAGCTGCGTGAGCTGACAAAGCTCCAAAGCCTCGGAGAGCGAAATAAGGGACTTGAAAAGAGCAAGCGAAGGCTCAAGGAGAGCGAAAGTCGTTACCGGGGCAATATAGAAAGGCGGACAAACGACAATCCGATAGATATAGATACGCTTGCTATAGGTGACCGCGTGAAGCTTTTGACCCTCGATCAGAACGGTGAGGTGCTCACACTTCCCGATGAGAAGGGTGATTTGACCGTCAAGGTCGGGATAATGAAGATAAATGTCAATATCGACGACCTTATGCTTATCAACGACGGCAGCAAGAAAAAGAAAAAGCCAAAGACCTCCGGATACGGCAGTATGTACCGCATGAAAGCACAGAACATATCAATGTCTGTCAATGTACAGGGTCAAAATCTGGAGGAGGCACTGATGAATGTTGACAAATATATAGATGATGCATATATGGCAGGGCTCAAGGAGGTCACCGTAATACACGGAGTGGGCACAGGGGTACTGAAGCAGGGCATCAGACAAAGCTTCAGAAATCACAGACTTGTGGCATCCTACCGAAAGGGTGCATATAACGAGGGCGGAGACGGTGTGACCGTCGTAAAATTGAAGGAGTAAAAATGTATATCATAAGCGGCTGCCTGCTTGGTCATAATTGTAAATATGACGGCGGAAATAACAGAAATGAAGATGTTATAAGGTTTTGTGAAGAACATGAATATATCGTTGTCTGCCCCGAAAATGCAGGAAGGCTTCCTACACCGAGACCTCCCGCAGAAAAGGTCGGGAATCGCATACTGAACTGCAAGGGCGAGGATGTGACTGAGGAATTTCTCAGAGGTGCGGAGATATCATATAAGATGTGTATGCAGCTGGCGGCAATGAAGGGCGAGCCGATAGAGGGTGCGATCCTCAAGGCCAACAGTCCGTCCTGCGGCTACGGCAGGATATATGACGGTAGCTTCAGCGGTACATTGGTTGACGGAAACGGCGTTTTCGCAGCGATGCTGCATTCACAGGGAGTTGAAATAATAACTGAAAAGGAGAAAATACAATGGTAAACTTTAGGGAAGAAATTGCGAAATTGATCGCAGAGAAGGTCAGCGATTTAGAGGTTTCACAAATTCAAGAGATGATAGAGGTTCCGCAGGATTCCAAGCTGGGAGATTATGCGTTCCCTTGCTTTAGGCTGGCTAAGACACTCCGCAAGGCTCCTCCGCTTATCGCAAAGGGAATAGCAGAGGGAATCGCAGATGCCGAGATATTTGAAAAGGTTGAGCAGGTAAACGCATACGTGAATATGTTTATCTCCAAGGAGGAATTTGTCAAGGATGTTGTCTGCGACGTTTTGGAAAAGAACGAGGAGTACGGAAGGACCAATGTCGGAGAGGGAAAGCCCGTAATCGTGGAATACTCATCCCCTAACATTGCAAAGCCTTTCCATATCGGACATATCAGAAGCACCGTTATCGGTAACTCACTTTATAAGATTTACGATGCAATGGGATATAATGTTACCAGAATCAACCACCTCGGTGACTACGGCACCCAGTTCGGCAAGATGATCGTAGCTTACAGACATTGGGGAAACAAGCAGGATGTAATCGACGAGCCTATCAAAACCCTCCTGAGCTACTACACAAGGTTCCATGTAGAGGCCGAGGCTCATCCTGAGCTTGACGATGAGGCAAGGGCTACATTTACCAAGCTTGAGCACGGAGAAAAGGAAGAGCTTGAGCTTTGGCAGTGGTTCAGAGATGAATCTCTCAAGGAATTTACCAGAGTATACGATATGCTCGGAATCAGCTATGACTCATATGCGGGCGAATCCTTCTACTCAGATAAGATGCCGGCAATCGTTGAGGATATGAAGCAGAAGAAGCTCCTGGTTGAATCCAAGGGTGCTATGATAGTTGATTTGGAACCGTTCGGTCTGACACCGGCACCTATACTGAAATCAGACGGCTCCACGCTGTATATCACACGTGACCTTGCGTGTGCCAAGTACAGAAAGGACACCTATGATTTCTATAAAAATATCTATGTTGTCGCATCACAGCAGAACCTCCACTTCCAGCAGCTCAAGAAAATTTTGGAGCTGATGGGCTTTGAATGGGCAAAGGATATTATCCACGTGCCTTTCGGACTTGTAAGCCTCGAGGAAGGAACCATGTCAACACGTGAGGGCAGAGTTGTTTTCCTCGAAGATGTGCTTAACCGTGCTATAGATGAAACGAGAGAGATCATAAAGGAAAAGGGCGTTGCTACAGACAATATCGAGGAAACCGCAAAGCAGGTCGGAATCGGTGCGGTAGTATTCAACGAGCTTTCCAATAACAGAATCAAGGACTATGTTTTCTCCTGGAAAAAGGTGCTTGACTTCAACGGAGAAACAGGTCCGTATGTTCAGTACACCTATGCAAGAGCCGCAAGTATCCTGAGAAATGCGGGAGAGGAATTTGCAAACAAGGCTATGAATGCGGAAATCAAGCCTGAATATATTACGGGAGAAAGTGCTTACGAGCTGGCGAAGCTTATCTACAAGCTGCCGCAGGTAGTTGTTGAGGCAGGCGAAAAGTACGAGCCGTCAATCGTGACAAGACATATAGTTGATCTGGCACAGAGCTTCAACAGATTCTACCACGACGAACATATTCTGGTAGACAACGAAGAAGAAAAGACAACAAAGCTCGCACTTGTAATCGCGGCAAAGACAGCAATCAAGAACGGATTGGCACTGCTCGGAATGCAGGCACCGGAACGTATGTAACGGAGAATTGGGATATGCGATATATTGGAGACATTTACAGACCGCCAAGTGAGGCGTACAGTCTTTTGGTTCAGGTCACGATAGGCTGTTCACACAACAAATGCACCTTCTGCAATATGTTCAAAAGCAAGCAGTTTAAGCTACGCAAAATTGAGGATGTTCTGGAGGATCTGAGCTGGGCAAGAGAACACTACAGAATGGTTGATCGTATCTTTTTATGTGACGGAGATGCGCTTTGCCTTGCCAATCACAAGCTGCTGACGATTTTAAGCTTCATTGCTGAGAAGTTCCCGGAATGTGAGCGCGTTACGACATACGGAAGGGCAACGGATGTCCTCCGAAAAAGCGATGATGAGCTGCGTGAGCTGAGGGAGCACGGACTTAAAATGGTCTATATCGGCGCAGAATCCGGAAGTCAGCGGGTTTTGGACATGGTGAACAAGGGTGAAACACGAGAACAGCTCATCGAAGCCGTACAAAGACTTGAAGCCGTTGGAATTATGGCATCTGTGACCTTTATCAACGGACTTGCGGGTCCGGAGCTTTGGGAGGAGCACGCAGTCGAAACAGGCAAGATGATAGCAGAAATGAATGCTTCATACGTCAGCCTTCTGACACTTATGCTTGAGTCTCCGGCACCGCTGCTCGAGGATTACAGGCAGGGCAAGTTTACGCTGCTGACACCTGAGGAGATTTTGGCCGAAACCTGCCTGATGTTGAAGTATGCACGACCGTCAAAGCCTTGTGTTTTCCGTAGCAATCATGCCTCCAACTATGTATCGCTCAGAGGCAATCTGCCGTTTGACAATGAAAGAATGATAGAATCGCTCAAGCGCTGTATGGCGGATCGAGGCTTGCTGAAGGATGAGAGATTCAGAATGCTGTAGACCCTGTGCAGGCGGGGTGACCTGCGGCAGAGTGATGTGCGGAAAGGAAGGTGCTTTGCCGTGAAATTCGATGAGATGAAGATTTTGCTGACAACGCTAAACTCAAAGTATGTACACTCCAACCCGGCACTGAAATATTTGTATACCGTCACGGCAGGCGAGTACAGTAATATTGAGGTTCGTGAGTTTACGATAAACAATACGCAGGATTATATTTTTGCCGAGCTGATAAGGGGAGGCTACGATATGCTTTGCTTTTCCTGTTATGTTTGGAATATAGAGCAGGTACGCATACTGGCCGCCGACCTCAAAAAAGCCCGCCCCGACACGCTGATACTCTTGGGCGGCCCTGAGGTCAGCTTTAACGCTGCGGAATTTATGAGGGACAATCCCTGGGTAGATTTTATAATCTGCGGTGAGGGTGAGTACCCGTTTTATAGGCTCTGTGAGGTTATGAAAAGTCCTCAGAGGCGTTTTGATACTGTACCCGGACTGCTTTACAGGCAAGCCGGAAAAATATTCGTAAACGAACAGCTTGAGCCGATAGACTTTAATGCAATCCCCTTTATTTATTCGATGCTGGACTGCGAGGCGGACAGAGTCGTTTATTACGAGTCGTCGCGAGGTTGCCCCTTTGGCTGTACGTATTGTCTTTCGGCTGCCGAAAAAAACGTCAGGAGCCTGAATATGGACAGGGTAAAGGGCGATTTGGGATATTTTCTGTACAAGAGGGTAATGCAGGTAAAATTTATCGACAGAACCTTCAATTACGATACGGAAAGGGCATATGAGATCATTAAGTATCTCATAGATAACGATAACGGTGTAACAAATTTTCACTTTGAAATTTGTGCCGACCTTCTGGACGAGCGCATGCTTGAGCTTTTGGGCTCAGCTCGCAAGGGGCAGCTTCAGGTGGAGATAGGAATACAGTCAACGAATCCCGAAACGCTTCGTGCGGTAGGGAGAAAGGAAAATGTCTACCCTGTGCTCTACAATACGGAAAGGCTGATTGCACTCGGAAATATTCACACTCACGTGGATTTGATTGCGGGACTTCCGTATGAGAGCTACGAGCTGTTCAGCAGATCGTTTGACAAGCTGTACTCTTTGGGTGCGGATACGATGCAGCTCGGTTTTTTGAAGGTACTCGCCGGAACGCCGATGGAGCATCAGGTCAAGCAGCACGGCATTGTGTATCGCGACCACGCACCGTATGAGGTGATTTCCACGGATTACATCAGCGCAGGAGAGCTTGTTCGCCTCAAGATGATAGAAAATATGTTGGACATATTCTATAATCGAGGCGGATTCAGACATACGGTAGAATATCTGATAGATGAGCTGGGGCTTGGACCCTTCGGCTTCTATGAAGCCCTGGCGGATTTTTATTATGATTCGGGTTTTCAAAACCGTGACAGAAAAAAGGATGATCAGTACAGGATTCTTTTGGCATTTGCCTCCCATGCAGCCGAAAGCTACAGGCTGCCAAGGCTTGAGGAAAGGACGAGGCTTCGTCTGAGGGCGGATGCTGAGGAAACAATGAATCCGGAGAATTTCAAGCGTTTCATCCGCAAGGGTTGGGACGTTACACAATAAATAAAAGCAAAGGGTCGGTAGAAGAAAATATGAATTTAGAGGAAAAAGACAGAATAGGCAGGTATTTGACAGCACATTTAGATGAAATTGTATTTGACGAGCTTTCTGAGGCATATCTTGCAAGAGCAGGCGTTGCGGACATTTTGACAGATGTTCCGGTCCCTCTCAGAAAGAGCGAGCTTGGCGGAATTTCGACACTTACCATAGCAAGGGCAATGGCTTTTGTCATAGGCTGCGACCCTGAGTTTAAGTACAAGGAAAACTATGTGAGCTATATACTTCGCACCTTCGGAGAAAAATTTGCCGCGGCACTCGTGTCGGAGGGAGTAGAGGCTGCAGATGCCAAAAATGATTACGATTATGCGTGCATTATGTTCCGAGGGGCAATGCAGATAGATCCGGAAAACGCAGGAGCATATTATTGCTACGGCAGAGCCTGCAAGGATGCATACGAAACCGCAGCAGCGGATTTGGGTGTCAGCGAGGATGCGGAGGAATTTGTGGGTCGCTTCAAGGCAGAGGCACTTGAGGCGTTTGAGGTAGCAACGATTAAGGATCCAAAGCTGGCAGAGGCATTTTATTTCCTGGGCTATGCATATGTGAATATGGGGCTTTACGTAAAATCCAAGCTTACCTGGGAGGAATATATGAAGCTGACCGAGGAAGCCGCATCAATCGACGAGACAGACGAAAAAATGCGTAACGTGGACTTTGCCGCAAGGATAAAAGAGCTGAGAGAGCTACGCAAGGAGATCGCATTGCGGCTTGAAAGCTTGGAAAAGCCCGTAGAAATCGAGAGGGGCTACAACCTCGTCATTTCGGGAAGATATGAGGAGGGCATAGAGATCCTGTCCGAATACAAGGAGGGAGAATTTGCTTCGTGGTGGCCGCTGTGGTTCTATCTGGGAACGGCATACGGCGAGCTCGGAGAAAATGCGGAGGCTGTCTCCTGCTTCACCGAGGTGCTCAAATATGCGCCAAGCAATATCGAAAGCATGGAGGAGCTTGTAAAGCTGTACGAAAAGCTCGGCGATGAGGAAAAAGCCAAAAAGTATGCGAGCAAAGCGGAAATTGTCAAAGACAATATGGAAAAGGACAGGCAGCTTGCGGAGGAAAATCGCAGAGCTGAGGAGGAAAAGCAACGTAGGCTACAGGAAATTATGACTAAGGACGGCTCGGGCAGGAAAAATTAGAGTCGCCCACACAGTACCTAATACGGGAGAAAGGAAGAAAAGCCATATGAGCACGGGACTTCTGAAAATTTTGGTCGTGGACGGCCAGGGCGGTATGGTAGGTAAACAGATGGTAGAGGCGATAAAGGCTATGATTCCCACTGCCGAAATTACTGCCATTGGAACAAATACAAGCGCAACGGCGAGTATGCTCAAGGCAGGAGCAGACAACGGCGCTACCGGCGAAAATCCGGTAATTGTGGCGGTTCGCACTGCTGATATCATAGTAGGTCCTGTAGGAATCGTAATAGCTGATTCTCTGCTTGGAGAGGTGACGCCGCGTATGGCTGAGGCAATAGGCAGCAGTTCGGCACAAAAAGTCTTGATTCCGGTGAACAAATGTAATAATATAATAGTCGGTGTTGGTTCAAAGTCAACATCAAGCTTGATTGCAGAAGCAATCAATACGATCAGAATGATCGCAGAAATCTAAATCAAGACCAAAATTAAAGCAAAATATAAAAGGAAAAAGCTTAACCAGAAGGTACATTTTCTGCAAGAATGCAGTAGGTGTGCCTTTTATTTTTTGAGACGGGAGACAAAATGAGAAGAAAAAGCAGTGAAAAAACAAGAGAAATGGTAATATCGGCGCTTTGTCTGGCGCTTGCATTGCTGCTGCCCTTCCTTACGGGGCAGATAAGGGAGATAGGTAATATGCTTTGTCCTATGCATCTGCCTGTATTTCTGTGTGCCTTTGTATGCAGCTGGAAATGGGCGGGTGCAGTCGGAGCAGCGGCACCGATATTGCGTTCGGCTATATGGGGAATGCCCATAATGATGCCGATGGCAGTAAGCATGATGTTTGAGCTTGCCGCATATGGAATCACTGCCGCTGTCATATATCGCAGGCTTCCGAAAAAACCGCAGAGCATATATGTCGCCCTTGTGCTTGCAATGCTGTGCGGCAGGCTTGTGTGGGGTGCGGCGGCCGGCGTATTTTACGGACTTGCAGGTACAGCCTTTACTATGCAGATTTTTATTGCGGGAGCGTTTATCAACGCAATTCCGGGTATAATATTGCAGCTAATTATTGTTCCCGTGCTTGTGCTTGCACTGGAAAAGGCAGGAGTCTCAGCAAATGCGCTGCACGAGGCATAGGAAATGCGAAAAGCCTTGTATACGAAAAAATGAAAAAAATATATTAAAAACTCTTGACAATATTTGCACTATGCAGTATAATCTTTATTGTTGTCGGCGATAAATGCTTGCCGGCAGTAGTGTTCCGAGGTAGCTCAATGGTGGAGCAGGCGGCTGTTAACCGCAAGGTCGAGGGTTCGAGCCCCTCCCTCGGAGCCATTTTTTTAGAGATTATTTTCAGTTACAAGCCCTGCCGGAGTGGCGGAATTGGCAGACGCACAGGACTTAAAATCCTGCGATCCTTACCGATCGTACCGGTTCGACCCCGGTCTCCGGCACCAAT
>CAZQSP010000039.1:0-9005 GCA_964596085.1 uncultured Oscillospiraceae bacterium | reverse complement strand
CCGTCGACCTCCAGCGTGACAGGCTGGCATTCTAACCAACTGAACTACCAGGCCGTACAATCTGGTAAATGGTGGGAGTTACAGGGCTCGAACCTGTGACCCTCTGCTTGTAAGGCAGATGCTCTCCCAGCTGAGCTAAACTCCCACAGCGCATTTTACTGCTTGACACATTTACTGATTATACATCATCCTGCGCAATATGTCAAGTAATTTTATTTTCATTTTTGCTCGAAATAAAAGCTTACGTTTTCTCACGAGCCGAAAATTATATTACCACATCTTGCGAACCTTGTCAACGAAAAAATTGAAAATTTTTCATTTTTCGCTCGAAGTCTTTTCCCCTTATCTATCGAGCTCTGATTTTGTAATCCTGCCGACTGTGTAGCCCGCCTCAGCTATTACAGCCTTGATTTTTTCTTCGTCGAGAAATTCCTCGCTTATGATCACGCTTTCGTTCCTTTCGTGTGATGAAAGCACGCTCGTAACTCGAAAAGCCCTTTCAATCGCCTCATTCGTGTGTTTTTCGCACATAGGGCACATCATTCCCGTAACCTCTACCGTCGTTCTGACCATTTTATTACCTCCGATTATTTTTTCCTTTTTCCCGTACGGCTTGCACAGATTCAGCCGCAGGGCGTTCGTTACCACGCAAAAGCTGGACAGACTCATCGCAGCAGCTCCTATCATCGGGTTAAGTGTCAGTCCGATGCCCACGAAAACGCCTGCAGCGAGCGGAATCCCCAATGTGTTGTAGAAGAATGCCCAAAACAGGTTTTCGCGTATATTCTTGAGCGTGGCGCGGCTGATTCTGATTGCCGCAGCGGCATCCGAGAGGCTGCTTTTCATCAGCACCACATCCGCCGCTTCTATTGCTATGTCGCTGCCTGCTCCTATTGCAATGCCTATGTCGGCACTCGTAAGTGCAGGTGCGTCGTTTATTCCGTCCCCAATCATTATAACCTTGCCGTGTTTTTTCAGCTCAGTTATAACATTTGCTTTTTCGTCCGGAAGAACTCCGGCTATCACCTCGTCAACGCCTGCATCCCTTCCTATGGCTTGCGCTGTCTTTTCGTTATCTCCTGTCAGCATAACCACTCGGATGCCCATATCCTTGAGCTCACGGACAGCCTCTGCACTGTCAGCCTTGATGGTGTCGGCAACAGCTATCATTCCCAGCAGCTCTCCGTTTTGCGCAAATAACAGCGGTGTCTTTCCCGACTCGGCGAGGCTGCTTGCTTTTTCCGCAAGAGCCCTTGGAAGCTCCATTTTCGAGCCGATAAATTTTACGCTGCCGCCGAGCAGCCCTTTGCCGTCAAGCTCTGCCGAAACTCCGCTGCCCGTCAGTGCGACAAAGCTCTCGACCTCAATCGCCTTTATTCCTCTTTCGCGCGCTTTTTCGCTAATCGCAGCCGCCAACGGGTGCTCGCTTTTCGCCTCTACTGCCGCCGCCTTGGCAAGCAGCTCAATTTCGGTCAAGCCCTCTGCCGGAATTATATCCGTAACCTGAGGCTTTCCCTCTGTCACGGTTCCCGTCTTGTCCACCGCCGCTACCGCTGCCTTGCCCGTCTCCTCCAAGGAAACAGCAGTCTTAAACAGAATGCCGTTTTTTGCCGCGACACCGCTGCCGACCATAATAGCCACCGGCGTTGCAAGTCCGAGCGCGCACGGGCAGCTTATTACCAGCACGGAAATCGCTCTGGCAAGCGCATATGAAAATTCCTGCCCGAGCAGCAGCCATACAATGAGCGTTACCGTTGCAATGCCGATAACCGTCGGTACGAAAATACCGGAAACCTTGTCTGCAATCTTTGCAATCGGAGCCTTGGTAGCTGCCGCATCGCTGACCATTCTGATAATCTGCGACAGCGTGGTGTCCTCTCCGACACGGGTCGCCTCGCATCTGACAAAGCCGGAGCGATTGACTGTAGCCGCCGACACGCTGTCTCCGACCGTCTTATCGACCGGAATGCTTTCTCCGGTCAATGCAGACTCATCGACAGCCGTACTGCCCTCAGTAACCACACCGTCGGCAGGGATACTTTCTCCCGGTCTTACTACAAATATGTCGCCTTTTCGTACCTGTGCGACAGGTATTGCTTCTTCTTTTCCGTCGCGCTCAACCACCGCCGTTTTGGGTGCCAAATTCATCAGTCCCTTGAGCGCATCTGTCGTTTTTCCTTTGGAGCGAGCCTCGAGCATTTTCCCGACGGTTATAAGTGTCAGAATCATCGCTGCGGATTCAAAATAAAACTCGTTCATATATTGCATGGCAAGCGACATATCGCCGTTCACCTGTGCCTCCGTCATCAAAAACAGGGCAACGGTGCTCCACACAAATGCCGCCGATGAGCCGAGTGCCACGAGCGTATCCATATTCGGTGCCCTGTGCCAAAGCCCCTTGAAGCCGTTGATGAAGAAGCTCTGATTTATCACCATTATGCTTGCTGTAAGCAAGAGCTGCAAAAGCCCCATTGCAGCATGATTTTGGGCAAGCGCTGAGGGAATCGGAAGGCTCCACATCATATGCCCCATAGAAAGGTACATCAGTACGGCAAGAAAGCCGACAGAAGCCAAAAGCCGTCTTTTCAGCCTCGGTGTCTGCGTATCACTCAGCTCATCGCTTTCCTGCGCGTTCGGCTCTGTCTGTGGATTCTGTCCGCGTGTATCTGCTGCACCGCCTCTTTCCTTGAGCGAGGCTCCGTAGCCGGCGGCCGTTACTGCTTGAATAATGCTTTCTGCACTCGCACTGCCATCAACACTCATGGAATTTGTGAGCAGGCTCACACTGCACGAGCTCACACCGTCCACCCTTGAAACTGCCTTTTCTATACGACTGCTGCACGCCGCACAGCTCATACCCGTTACCTTAAATTGCTGCATTTTAGCCTTCAACCTCTTATCTCATCAGCTTTTTGAGTGTGGCAATCAGCTCATCCGTCAGTTCATCATTGCCATCGCGAATGTCCCTTGTAACGCAGGTTTTGATGTGATCTGCAAGAAGCTCTCTGTCAAACGCATTCATGGCTGCATTCACTGCAGCGGACTGTATCAGGACATCGTTACAGTATGCATCATCGTTTATCATTTTCTGGATGCCGCGTACCTGTCCTTCGATACGTCTAAGTCTGTTCATAAGTGCCTTTTTCTGCTCAGCGGAGCGCATTGTACGCTTTTTGTCACAACCGTTTGTTTTAGTCTCGCTCATTTTACTCATCAGCCCCCTTATATCATTAAACAGTAATATTTTGACACAAACTCATCCTTTGCTCTAGGGATTTAACAAATGGAGAATTTATGAAATAAGCTTTTTTACCTTCTGCTATATCTTTACGATCTTCTTTTCCTCCGAAAGCAGGCTTCCCTTACCGCCCGTCAGATTGGCAATAAGCGATATCAGATCGTCAACACGCTCCGGCATGCATGAAAGCTCTGCCTGCACCACATCCGTATATGCAAGATTTTCGATGGCAAACAGGCTGTCCTCTGCTTCGTCACCGTCAGAAGCGGAGAGCTTTGTGCTTGCCGCCAGATTTTGCAGCTTTGCCAAATATGTATAATCGAGCGCATATGTAAGCACGCTGCGTTCACACACATCGCAGATTCCGGCAGCCTCAAGTCCGAGCTTGGCACTGCTCGTGTATGCTCTGACCAGTCCTCCCGTTCCGAGCTTTATCCCTCCGAAATATCGAGTCACAACCACGACAAGATTGGTAATGCCCTGCGCAACGAGCAGCTGAACTATGGGTGCACCCGAGGTTCCCTGAGGCTCCCCGTCATCCGAAGCCCATTGTATCTGCTGCTTATCTCCGAGCACCATTGCAGGCACATTGTGCGTGGCATCCTTATGCTTTTTTTTGATTGAGGCGATGAACAGCTCCGCCTCCTCCTTTGTCTCTGCGGGCGAAACATAGGTTATGAAGCGTGATTTTTCAATTATCTGCTCCGCACTCGCTTCGCCTCTGATCGTGCTGTATAGCTTCATTCCGCTAATTCTGTTCCTCTCTTGATTGTTTCCGTCTGCATCTGCCGCCTATATCAGTCCTCGATTTTATATTCGGCAAGTCTGCGGTAATCCGCTTCCTTTAGGACTACATCGAAAAAGGTTCCGTTATCACGATAGTCCATAGCCTTGACATCTGCCTTTTCGCAGAGATATGAGCTGATATCCCCGCGCGTGTACGGCACAAGAAGCTTTGCGGAAAGCTCGTCCTTGAAAATCTTCTGCTTGACTTTTTCGAGTAAAAGGTCTATATTGTCTCCGTATTTTGCCGATATAAAGATATTGTCGGTATCGGGTACGGGTACTATCGTCTCCTCGTCCGTGAGGTCCATCTTGTTGTATGCCATTATTTTTTCCTTGCCGCCGGCTCCGATTTCATCGAGAACCTTGTTCGTCACGGCTATCTGAAAATCGTAGTTCTCAAAGGCGCTGTCCACGACATGAATCAGAAGATCTGCATATACCACTTCCTCCAGTGTCGCCTTGAATGCCTCGACGAGAGAATGCGGCAGCTTGCTGACAAAGCCGACGGTATCCACAAGTATAAATTTGTGCTTGCTGTCGAGTACCACGCTCCGCTGCTGAGTATCCAGTGTCGCAAAGAGCATATCCTTCTCAAAAACAGTCTTGTCCTCTTTGTCGCCGATTGACAATATGCGGTTCATCAGTGCGGACTTGCCGGAGTTCGTATATCCGACCAGAGCCACAACGGGAATCTCGCTTTTTTCTCTGCGAGCGCGCTGTACACCTCTGGTCTGTCTAAGCTGAGCAAGCTCCTCCTTGATGTCATACATTCGCCTTTCGATATGTCTGCGGTCTGTTTCCAGCTTTTTTTCGCCGGGTCCGCGCGTGCCGATGCCGCCGCCGAGTCTGGACAGGGATTTGCCGAAGCCGGTCAGGCGCGGCATCCGATATTGCAGTTGAGCAAGCTCAACCTGCAATTTCCCCTCCTTGGAGGTGGCACGCGCCGCGAAAATATCCAGAATCAAAATCGTTCTGTCTATCACACGCACGCCGACCGCATCCTCCAGATTACGCAGCTGCATTCCCGTCAGCTCATCGTTGAAGATGACGGTATCGGCCTCCATATTTCTTGCCATTTCAGCCAGCTCCTCGACCTTTCCCTTTCCGATCAGTGTCGCTGTATTCGGTCTCTCAAGGTTCTGAATCATCTGTCCCAGAACCTCTGCGTTTGCCGCCTCTGCCAGTCCCTTCAGCTCCTCCATCGAATATGAAATATCCTCGTTTCGCTGAAGTCCGACCAAAATAGCCTTGTATTCGTCTTCTCTTATTACTTCATTAGCTTCATTAAATCTCAACATAGCAACAGTATATCACAGCTTGTCGTTTTCAGCAAGCAAAGCATTAAATTCATTATCACCGACATAAGCCGGGCTTTACCGATTTACACACGGCTTTTATTCGCGATTTTATTCGGTAACATCCAAAATATCCTCCTCGGGTACAAATACATAGCTCGACGGCACCTGTCCGACGATTATTGCCTCTGCAAGCTGATAGCTCCTGTTTATCTCTGCCGTTTTGTTTGTAAACGGCGCCAGTATTCTGACCTGACTTTGCACATTGCAATGTACAAAATATCTCGTCTGATTTATTCCTTGAGTTTCAAAGCCGGTTGAACTCGTTATCTTTGTCAGACTCAAGGGCTGAACCTTTATTTTTGCACGAAAAGGAAGCTGTGACAGAAATTTGCTGCCCGTCACCACACCGAGGTTCACCTCGCAGACCGAGATTTCCTCGCTGTCATAATTCTCGCGCACACCGCTTGCAAACTCCAGGACAAGCTTATTTATAAGCCGCGTATCAGGCTCTATGTACTTGATATTGCCGTCCTTGTCGCGCTCTATTTTGAGCAGGGCTCCGTCAAGCTTTTCGTCATAAAAACCGTTTATAAGGCTCTCGTTGATCTTTACAGCGACCATGTTCACCGCGATGTCCTCAGCCGTGCCCGCAATACTTTCGCCGTATATATCCTTGAAGCTCCACGCCGCACCGAGCACGACCAAGCCGATTCCCAATATAATAATTGCCGCTCTCCGCATAAAAAACCTCCCCGGTCGCCTGCCGTACAGCTTGCCCCACAGCTAACGAGCATGGCACATACTGCATTTTATGCTTCCGGAGAGGAATTTGACACTTGCTGTCAGAAATCAATAATTTTGCGGCTTTACTTGAAAATATGATTGCAGATGCTCGCAGACAGGACAAATTTCAGGTGCATTCGTTCCGACATATTCGTGTCCGCAATTTCTGCACTGCCATTTTACCTCGTCGGATTTTTGGAACACTTCGCCGTTCTGCATATTGTCAAACAGCTTCTGATATCGTTCCTCGTGTGTTTTTTCTATGGCTGCCACCATTCTGAATTTTGCCGCAATTTCCGTAAAGCCCTCCGCTTCCGCCTCCTTTGCAAAGCTGTCGTACATTGTGCTCCATTCATAATTTTCGCCGGCGATTCCCGCCAAAAGGTTTGCGTTCGTGTCGCCTATGCCGCCGAGGAGCTTAAACCATATCTCCGCGTGCTCCTTTTCGTTGTCCGCCGTCTCCGTAAACAGAGCCGCAATTTGCTCATAGCCCTCTGTCTTTGCCACAGATGCATAGTAGGTATACTTGTTTCGCGCCTCCGACTCACCTGCATATGCCGCCATTAGGTTTGCCTCGGTTTTTGAACCCTTTAATTCCATCTTTGTTCGGCACGATTTATAAAATACTCGCGCCTCCTCCTTTTCCCGTCTTTTTCGGAGCAAGAAAAATCGACTTGCCGATTCGGGCTTCTGCTTGGAGAAGCACATTCAGCTTCGCCGATTCGGTTCCTCTCAAGGCTATTATTTCCTTTAGCGCATTATTTATGCAGCAGCTTACAGAAAATCAATCCCTTGTATACAGAATTTAGGCTTCAAATTTGTCGTCGTCTGCCGTCTGCTTTTGTTCTGAGAGTCTCAACTGACCGCAGGCAGCAGCTATATCGTCACCGAGCTCCCTCCTCACCGTTGCGGGAATCCCGTTTTCCGTCAATATCCGTTGAAACTCAAGGACTGCAGCTCTCTCCGCAGTCGCAAATCCGCTTTCCTCAACCGTATTCAGCGGTATCAGATTTACATGGCAAAGCATCCCTCGAAGCTGCGAGGCAAGGCTGCGTGCGTATCCTGCGCCGTCATTCACGCCCTTTACCAAGGTATACTCAAAGGTTATCCTGCGCGATGTCCTGTCGGTATAGCTTCGGCAGGCGTTGAGCAATTCGGACATCGGATATTTCTTGTTTACGGGCATCAGCTCGCTTCGCTTAGCATCGCTCACCGCGTGAAGCGAAATTGCCAGATTCACCTGTGGAAAATCCTCCGCAAAGCGTTCTATCATCGGCACCAGACCGCAGGTAGAAACCGTTATGCTTCGCATACCTATGTTAAGCCCGTTCGGATCGTTTACTATCCTTATAAAGCTCGAAAGATTATCGTAATTGTCAAACGGCTCACCCGTGCCCATCACAACTATATGGCTTATGCGTTCGCCCGTCTCGCGCTGAGCTGCCATTATCTGCCCCACTATTTCACCCGGCGTAAGATTTCTTTTGAGTCCGCCTATCGTCGAAGCGCAGAATTTGCAGCCCATCCTGCAGCCTGCCTGTGAGGATACACAGATGGAATTTCCGAATTTGTACTTCATAAACACGCTCTCGATTGCGTTTGAGTCCTCAAGAGCGAACAAAAACTTGCGCGTACCGTCAAGCCTTGACACCTGCTGCTTCAAAACCCTCAGCACGCTTATCTGCGCATTTTGCTCAAGCTTCGTGCGCAAAGCCTTGGGCAGATTTGCCATTTCCTCAAAGCTCACGACTCCGTCCCTCTGTCCGCCTTTTCCAGTTCCGCCGTACAGCCAGCCGAAAATCTGCTTTGCCCGAAACCGCGGCTCGCCCAGCTCCTCCGTGACGAACAGCTCAAGCTGCGAATATGTCAAATCCGATATATTCTTCATTACATCTCTCTCCGTTTTTTTTTCATATTTGCTCGGGCTTTCTACAGTGCACTGAGCTTGTCGGAAAGCTCCTTGAGATAATGCGGAATATCTATCTGCTGCGGACAGACAGTCTTGCAGCTTCCGCAGGCAACGCAGTCCCACGGTTTTTTACCCTTTTCCATACCGCCTATTGCCATCGAAGTATACCATGCCAGTCCCTCCGGATTAAAGCTAATTTGGTTGTAATGCTTCATCATAAACGGGATGTTTATTTCCTTAGGGCAGTAGGTCGTGCAGTAACGGCAGGAGGTGCAAGGTACGCCTTTTGTCATCCCCTTTGCCTTTTCGTGCAGCTCAGCCTTTTCCTCATCGCTCATAGGCTCGTTTGTTTCAAATATACGAAGATTATCCTTGAGCTGCTCCATATTCGACATACCGGAAAGAATAGTCATTATTCCCGGAACCGACTGCAGATAGCGGAAGCATTTTTCGGCTCCGCCCGCAGGCTCTATCAGACTGCCGCCTCTGAGCGGCTCCATTACGATTATCGGGATCTTCTTTTCGTTTAATATTCTGACCTTTTCCTTTGCCTCTTGGAAATCCCAGTCCAGCCAGTTGAGCTGAATTTGGCAAAACTCAATCACATCCTCATAGGCATCGAGAAAACGCTTGAAGCACTCTATACCCGAATGGTCGGAGTAGCCGAGGTGCTTGATGCGGCCTGCCTTGCGCTCCGAAACCAGATATTCCTTCACGCCGTATTCCGGATTCAAATAGTTTTCGATATTGTATTCGCATACATTGTGGAAAAGGTAAAAATCGAAATACTCCGTTTGCAGCTTCTCGAGCTGCTTTGCAAAAATTTCTTTTACCTTCGCAAAATTACTGCGGTCATATCCCGGAAATTTTGTCGTCAAAAAGAAGCTCTCCCTCGGATAGCGACTGAGTGCCTTGCCTACCACAGTCTCCGCATTCCCCTCATGGTAGCCCCATGCAGTATCGAAGTAGTTTATGCCGTTCTTGTACGCAT
>CAZQSP010000038.1:0-9322 GCA_964596085.1 uncultured Oscillospiraceae bacterium | reverse complement strand
CTCAAGGAGCTCAGGGTTGAAGACTTTGAGCTTAATGCTATTTCATGTGACGGTATTGACAAGTGCAAGGCGGCCTTGCTCAAGGCGAGCAAGGGCGTCCTTCCAAACAACTTTATCGAGGGTATGGTATGTACTCGAGGCTGCGTGGGAGGCATGGGAAATCCGACGTGGCGTGAGGATATCTCGGAGGAAATCGAGGAACACGCAGAGGAAGCCGAGAATACCAATATACTTTCGCTGCTCGGCATCTAATCCCTTCAGTCAAAATCTGTGATTTTGACTGAAGGATTGTATACAAAAAGGCTCCTCTTTTGTCAAAGAGGAGCCTTTTTGTATGGAGCGGACAACGGGAATCGAACCCGCCTCCTCAGCTTGGGAAGCTGATATTCTACCAATGAACTATGTCCGCAGGTGCAATAACATTATACAACGCCGCGGACAAAAATTCAATCGCTATTTTCCAGGCACTTGCATTATCAGAAATTGATGTAATCCGTCGGATTTACATACACTCCGTCCTTCAGAAGCTCAAGGTGCAGATGTGCCGGCTCCAGTGACTCAAACATGGCTGAGGAGCCCACACCGCCGATGATTTTGCCCTTTTCAACACTGTCACCTATCTCAACCATCTCATTTGTTGACAGATTTGAGTAAATGCTCACCAGACCGCTGCCGTCGGAATGCGTTATTTCTATGGATTTTCCGTAGCGGTCATCCTCGTATACCGCAGTAACCGTGCCGGCGGCCATAGCAAGCACTTGTGTATCCTCGGGTGCCTCGATATCAAGCCCGCAATGTGTCATATACTGATCGAGGGTCACCGAATATATCAGATGCTCCATGGCATATTCGTTGGTGAGCACGGTATCTTCAAATCTGACGGGATTTTCAAAACGCTTGCTTGTTTTTGCAGAATCCCGACTCTCGGTTTCCGCTTCGTTTTTGCTGTCTACTATGGGAAGCCTCGCAGAAGCCTCATCGACCTTGTTTGAAGCCGTATCGGTCTTGTCGGATTTTTTGTTCAAATCCGAGGTATTGACCTTTTCAGAAACGGGAAGATTAGTATTGCTGCCGTTTATTTTGTCTATATTTGATTTTATGGTAAAAACCGATGTCAAAGCGATAACACAGAAAGCCAAAATCAATGCAGCGGCAACCTTATCTTTTCCTTTTTTATTTTGTGCTTGACGCATAATTTCACCTCCAGTTATCAATATTGTTTGCAAAAAAGCTTGTTTTCATACAAAACACTTCTTGTAATAATTTCAAAAACATATTATACTAAGGTGTTAATTATTTTTTTGAAGGAATATAGAAGGAGGACAGCCATGGCAGATTTACTATTCGCAGCAGAACAGGGAAGAAGGATTCCCAAGGAAGACAAGATTTTTGGTATAAGCAGCAGAGCCAAAGCCGCTATTGCGAAATACGGAAGGGATAAGGTCATCAACGCTACCATAGGCGCCTTACTTGACGACGACGGCAGGCTTATGGTTTTATCGTCGGTAAGCGATGTATTCAGACAGCTTGAGCCGATTGATTTTGCGGAATACGCGCCGATAGCCGGCACACAGGAATTTAGGGAAGTGATCAAGCAGGATGCATTTGGCAGCTTCCGTCCGAAAAGGTTTGCGGAGGCGGTGGCAACACCGGGAGGCACAGGTGCGATAAGAAATACAATATCAAATTATTCGCTGAGAGGCGATGCGGTTTTGACCGCGGACTGGTTTTGGGCACCGTACAACACCATCGCATCGGAGATAGGCAGAAGCATAGAGACCTTTGAGCTTTTCGACAAGTCTATGTGCTTCAACATAGCTGATTTTGAAAGCAAGCTCAAGTCCTTGCTCGCAAAACAGGACAGAGCGGTAATAATACTGAATACTCCGGCGCACAATCCGACAGGCTATGCTCTGACGGATGAGGATTGGAAAAGAGTGGCTCAGGTGCTTTCTGAGCTGCCGCGTGACAAGAAGATAACGCTTTTGGCAGACGTGGCATATCTGGATTTTGCCGGAGATGAGGAGGGCTATCGCAGCTTTTTACATATCGTGGATGATATGCCGGAGAATGTTTTGGCGGTAATCGCACACAGCCTGTCAAAGGCATATACGCTGTACGGAATGAGGTGCGGAGCGATGATCTGCCTTGCCAAGACGGAGGAAATCGCAGCGGAGTTCAAAAATGTATGCGAGTTTTCGTCCAGAGCCTCGTGGTCCAACTGCACAAAGGCACCTCAGGTCATAATATCGAAGATATATGCGGATCCGCAGCTAAAGGCGAGGGTTGACAGCGAGCGAGAGGCGCTCCGAAATATGCTTATCAGACGCGGCAAGGCGTTTGAGAGTGCGGCGCAGCAAGCCGGGCTTACGATTTTGCCGTTCGACGCGGGATTTTTTGCCTCGATTCCTTGCAGCGATCCGGAGTCGGTGTCGGCAGAGCTGGAGAAGGAGCAGATCTTCCTGGTGCCGCTTGCAAAGGGGCTGAGAGTCTCAATCGCATCAATATCCGAGGAGAGCTGCAAAATGCTCCCGGAACGAATCAAGCGTGCAGTTGAAGCGTGCGGTGCAGATAACAGATAGCAAAAGCAAAAGCTGTAATATGTAATATGAGGTCATAGCGGCTTTAAATAATGATGAGCGCAGGGATTTTCTCACAGGAGAAAATCCCTTTTTTTATAAAAACTATTGACAGAATAATGCGTAGATGTTAATATATAGTATGAAAAGATAATTTTGGAAAGGAGGAGCATGATGGCAAAGTACGAGAAAGAACGCGAGGACTCGTTTTCGTTTGAAATTGTGGAGCATATGGGTGTTATAGGACACAGCAACAACGGCTGGCAGAAGGAAATCAATATGGTATCGTGGCGAGGCGCTCAGCCTAAGCTGGATATACGTGACTGGGATGAGGAGCACGAGCGTATGAGCAGAGGCATTACCCTACACCGCGATGAGGCTGTGGCAGCCTTGCGTGTATTGCTGAAATATTACGGAAGTGAGCTCAAGCAGCAAGGCGCAAATACAAAAGACGAAGCTCTCGACTGAGTCTGATGCTGCAGGAGAGCAAATTACACTGCTTCAGAAAATACCGTCCCATTGTTACAGGACGGTATTTTTCTTAAATTCTCTTTCTTTGATCTGCGAATAAAAAAGAAATGCCGTACAGGGCGGCAAGACCGACCAGCGCATAGATGATTCGAGAAATAAGCTGTAGCTTTATACCGAAAATTCCGGAGACAAGGTTATAATTGAAGAACCCAACCAAGCCCCAGTTGATTCCTCCGATAATAAGCAGAATTAGAATTAGTTTTTTCAAAGAAATCACTCCTTTCACAGTCTATTTTGACCCAAAATATTTTTTTTATCAAAAGAATGTGGTATACTATAATGGCTAAATTGGCAAAAAATATATAAGCGGGGGGAATTATGAATATTCAGCTAAAAATTGATCCTAGGGGAGAATACCGAGAAACGCAAATCGAAAAGGGAACGTCCATCGAGAAGCTGTACAGGAGTATGCAGGAGGAGCTTCCTTATACGGTGCTTGCGGCAAAGGTCAATAACAAGCTTGAGCCGCTTTCGTTCGAGCTGCACCGCGATTGCAGGGTGGAGTTTTTGGATATGCGTACTCAGCTCGCAAACCTGATATATCAAAACAGCCTCTGTCTGATATATCTGAAGGCGGTGCATGACACCTTGGGCGAGTACGAGGTTGACATAGAAAATTCGCTGAACAAGGGCCTGTATACGGAGATAAAGGCTGATAAGCCCGTTACTGCGGCACAGATAAAGCAAATCGAAAAGCGTATGTGTGAAATCGTCGCGGCGGATCTGCCCTTTGAACGCAGCAAGCTTACCAAGGAGGAGGCTGAACGCTTTTTTATCGAAAGCGGCAGAGAGGGCAAGCTGGCTTTGCTTGAGGAAAATCCGCATATGAAGAAGATACCGTTTTATTCCTTGGACGGATATATGGATTTTTTCTACGGTCTGATGGTGCCGTCAAGCTCATATATAAAGTATTTTCAGGTAATGAAGTACCGCAGAGGCGTGTTGCTGCGTTTTCCGCACCCGTCAAACCCCAATATCATTCCGGAATATGTAGACGAGAAAGCGCTTTACAAGACCTTCGGCGAGGAAAAGCGTTGGGGCAGGCTTATGGAAACCAATTATGTATCCGATTTGAACCGCAGAATAGATGAGGGAAAAATCAAGGAGCTAATCCAGATTTCTGAGGCACTGCACGAGAGCAAGATCGTCGAGATTGCGGATATGATAGTCAAGCAGAAAAAGAGAATAGTTTTGATAGCGGGGCCCTCGTCCTCAGGCAAGACAACCTTTGCGCAGAGGCTTTGCATACAGCTCAGAGTTCACGGCCTGAAGCCGCTTTATCTGGGCACGGACGATTATTTTGTGGAGCGAGATCAAACTCCGTTGGACGAATACGGCGAAAAGGACTACGAGAACCTTGAGGCTGTGGATATTGACCTGTTCAATGACAATATGAATGCACTGCTTGCCGGCGAGGAGGTTGACCTGCCTGTATTTAATTTTTTGACGGGGCAAAAGGAGTTCGGGAAGAAAAAGACAAGAATCAGCCCAAACCGCCCTATCGTAATAGAGGGAATCCACGCATTGAATGCGGCACTCACACCGAGAATACCGGAGGAGGAAAAATTCAGAATTTACATAAGTCCGTTGATTCAGCTCAACATTGACAATCACAACAGAATAGTCACGACCGACCACCGTATGCTGCGGCGAATGGTGCGTGACTACAAATACAGAGGCTACAGTGCACAAAATACCATCTCGAGCTGGCCGAAGGTTCGCGCGGGTGAGGACAAGAACATTTTTCCTTATGCAAACGAGGCTGACGTGGTGTTCAACTCGGTGCATCTGTACGAGATAGCCGTGCTGAAAAAATACGCAAAGCCGCTTTTGGAGGCGATAACACGTGAGGAGCCGGAATATGCGGATGCACACAGGCTGCTGAACTTCCTGCGCTTTTTCAGAACCGTGGAGGATGATTCGGCAATAGCAAACAATTCGATTCTGCGAGAGTTTATAGGCGGGAGCATTTTTGTAGACTGACATAAAATGTAGAAGATATGGAGAAAAGAGATGGCTGAAATATTGATTATCGGTGGCATCAACATCGACATAGAGGGCTATCCGTACAGCAAGCTTAAAATGCAGGATTCAAACCCGGGCAGAATCAAGCTGTCATACGGAGGAGTTGGGAGAAATATAGCCGAGAATGCGGCAAGACTCGGAGCGGATGTTGCGATGGTTTCCGTAATAGGTGACGACGAATCGGGCAGGGGCGCAAAGGCACAGCTAAAGGAGCTGGGGGTCGATGTTTCGCTGGTTCGAGAGATAGCCGGTCGCAGCTCGGCAATGTACCTGTCCATACTGAATGACGAGAGAGATATGGAGCTGGGCGTATGTGATATGGAAATATTGGAAAACATAACGCCGGAGTATCTGCTCGAGAACTACGCTTCCTTTGCCGACACAAAGGTTGTCGCTTTGGATGGGAATTTGCGTGAGGAGCAGCTCAAGAGAGTGATTGAGCTTTTCCCGGACAAGAAGCTGTTTTTTGATCCGGTTTCGGCGAACAAGGCTTGCCGCGCAAGGGACATAATAGGAGCGTTTCACAGCATCAAGCCGAATCTCATAGAAGCCGAGGTCCTGTCGGGCATAAGGATAGAGACTGAGGATGACATCCGAAGGGCGGGGAGCCGCTTTACGGAGCTGGGAGTCGAAAATGTATTTATAACGCTTAATACGGAGGGCGTATATTTCAAAAATAAAGCAAAAGAAGGCTTTATAAAACCTCCGAAATATATTAAAATAGAAAGTGCCACTGGGGCAGGAGATGCTTTTTCGTCGGTGATACTGCCGGGAATGGCAAACGGAACCGACATAGAGGAAATAGCAAGGCTCGGAATGGCGGCATCACAGGTCGCAATGGAGAGCGAAAAAGCAGTAAGCGACAAAATGAATTTTGATGAAATAAAGAGGAGGATATATTCATGTACAGACAATTCACGGACATAAAGCCGGAGGTGGCAAAGGCACTTGAGGACGGTGTTCCTGTTATAGCGCTTGAATCCACAATCATTTCTCACGGTATGCCTTATCCAAAGAATGTGGAGACGGCAATCGCAGTCGAGGAAATTATAAGAAAAGAGGGCATAATGCCGGCGACGATTGCAATAATAGACGGCAGAATCAAAATAGGTCTGACCAAGGAGGAAATCGAATATTTGGGCACCGCTGATAATGTGCTCAAGGTAAGCCGCAGAGATTTTCCGCTGGTTGTCGCAAAGAAGCTGAACGGGGCAACGACGGTTGCAGGCACGATGATAGCGGCTCATATGGCAGGTATCAAGCTCTTTGTTACCGGCGGCATAGGCGGCGTACACAGGGGTGCCGGCGAGAGCTTTGATATTTCGGCGGACCTGGAGGAGCTGAAGATGACGGATGTGACGGTTGTATGTGCCGGTGTCAAGTCCATCCTGGATATAGGGGCTACGCTGGAGTATTTGGAAACTGCCGGTGTGCCTGTGGTGACCTACGGCTCGGACGAGTTTCCTGCATTTTACAGCAGAAGCAGCGGCTTTGCGGCAGAATGCAGGCTTGACGATGCAAAGGACATTGCGGATATGATGAAGGCAAAGGAGGAGCTGGGGCTTCGCGGAGGTATGCTCGTGGCTTGTCCTATTCCGCAGGAGGCGGAGATACCGTTTGAGAAAATGGATACGGTGATACAGAGGGCACTCAAGGAATGTGAGGAGCAGGGCGTAAAGGGCAAGAGGATCACGCCTTTCCTGCTTGACAGAGTAAAGGAGCTGACCGATGGCAGCAGCCTTGAGGCAAACATCAAGCTTGTATTTAACAATGCAAGCGTAGGGGCAAAAATAGCCTGTGAGCTATAAAGTATAATGCAAAGGAAGCCGCTTGGACTCTCGCCTTGTGAGAGGAGCTGCGGTGCAAAACAAGGAGATAGGGGAATGATTAACAAAAAGAAAAGCTTGGCTGTATTTCTGACAGTATGTCTTATAATGGCGATGATGCCGTCTGTTGTTTATGCGGCGGACAGGGATACGGAGGCGGTTGCAATCCTGTATACGGGGGATATACACGGTGCTGTGGATGACAATATTTCGCTGGCAGGTGTTGCATCCTATGCAAATGCAATGCTCAAGGAGGTAGGATATGTTGAGCTTGTGGATACGGGAGATGCCCTGAGCGGAAGCTCGCTTGCCAATTCCTCCGAGGGAGGCTTTGTGGTGGAGGCGCTAAATATCGCAGGCTACGGCATATGTGTTCCGAGTGCAAGCGATTTTGGCTTTGGTGTGGATAGACTTGTCAAGGAGCTTTCCGCATTGGCAAAATACAAATACATCAGCTGTAATTTTGAGACGAACGCAGGAGATACGGTATTTGCTCCGTATGAGCTTGTGACGTACGGCAAGACGACGATAGCGTATGTCGGCATAAGCGAGCCGAGCACTGCGGACAAGTCAAAGGCTTTGTTTGTCGGCAGTGACGGTAAGGCGGCTTATTCGTTCAATAGCAACGGAAACGGACAGAGCCTGTATGCAAAGGTTCAGGCGGCGGTTGATGCGGCAAGGAGGAACGGTGCCGATTATGTGATTGCGCTCGCACATCTGACCTCGAGCAGCGGTGACTTTTCGGCAAAGAGCATTATACAAAACACAAGCGGCTTGACTGCGTTTATATGCGGCGGTGACGGAAGTATGACTGCCGGTCAGAGTGTTGCCGACAAGGACGGAGACGAGGTCCTGCTGACCTCATCGGCTCCGGGAATCCAAAATATCGGTGTCTTGACTTTGTCGCCGGGCAAGACTGTTTCCTCGCAGCTGGTAACAGCCTATAACCTGAGAGATATCAAGACCAAGGATGCCATAGACAGCTTGAGCGAAAAATACGGCAGCAGCCTCAAGCAGGTAGTTGCAAGCTCGCAGCACAAGCTTGTGAGTGCGGATGAAAACGGAATCCGCATAATCGGAAAAACTGAGACGAATTTGGGCGACCTTTGTGCTGATGCGTACAGAGCGGCTACCGGCGCAGACATTGCCTTTGTTGAGGCTCGGGACATCCAAAGTGATATTCCGGCAGGAGAGGTGAGCTACAGCGATATCGTAAAAGCTCTTCCCGGCAACAACAGCGTACGGCTAATGGAGGTAAGCGGATATGCGATTTTGGATGCTCTGGAGATGTCGGCAAGACTGTGTCCGTCAAACAACGAGGGCTTCTTGCAGATTTCCGGCTTGAGCTTTGACGTTCAGGAGACAGTCAAGTCCACGGTGATGCTGAATGCCAAGGGCGAGTTTACGGGTGTGTCGAGTGATTACCGTGTAACAAACGTGATGATAAACGGCAAGGAGCTGGAGCTGATGGACAGCTACACGCTTGCGGCGACGGACAAATTCTTCGCGGGTGAGACAGGATATACGATGTTTGCCGACAGCAAGCAAAAGAGCAGCGCAAGTGTCACCGACAATCAAGCCCTGTATGACTACGTGAGCGCTGTGCTTGGGGGCAGTATCGGCGACAAATACGCAAAATCCGCCGGCAGGATCGATTTTATACGACTTGCCAGACAGAGTGAGATAGATGCGGAAATTGAGGCAGGAGTTGCCGAGAAGCTTAGGACTTACTCTACGGAAACGGCTGCACTGCAGAAGCAGATAGAGCAGCAGAAGCAAATCATAGATGTAAAGACCGTGACAATCAAGGCGAGCTCTGCCGTGAAGAAGAACGGAAGCAAGCGAAGCATAAAGCTTTCGTGGACTCTGTCAAAGGACATCGACGGAATGAAGTTCCAGGTATACAAGTCACAGAGCAAGAACAGCGGCTACAAGAAGTCGTTTACAACGGGCAAAAAGAGCTATACGAACAGCTCCGGAATCAAAAAGGGTAAGCGCTACTACTATAAGGTTCGGGGATATAAGTATATAAACGGCAAATATTACTACACAGACTGGTCTAATATCACATACAAAAAAGTGAAATAGCAAAATAGCTGAAGGCTCCTTTGAGTAAAAGGAGCCTTCAGCTGTATCTAATCCCCTCGGCATATGCGGAGCAGAGCCCCGACCAACGGGGAAGCAAGAGGAGCCAAGCCGGGGATCTGCAAAAAAGAAACGCCGACAAGGGTGTAGAGGTTAAAATCCTTCAAAGGCTTGAAAAGGCTAAGAAGCGCAGCAGAAAAAAACTTTGAAAACAGAGTAAAAAAAATAAAAAAACCACTTGCCAAATTTGACAAGATGATATATACTAAGAAGGCT
>CAZQSP010000037.1:0-9413 GCA_964596085.1 uncultured Oscillospiraceae bacterium | reverse complement strand
AAATCGCACCGAAGTATGCAGATAGAAACGGCGGATATACCAGAATTCTTAAATTGGGACCTCGCCAGGGCGACAATGCTGAGGTCGTTTTCGTAGAATTAGTATAGCGTACAGCAATAAAGAAAGAGCAATTTCCTTATCGGACATTGCTCTTTTTATCTTTGTTGCGTATGCAGCGAACAAAATATGAAGGAAGTTTTTATGAAAAAAAATATTGCAACTATAATTTATTCGGAAGCCTTTGCTATGTACTGGTGCATATATTGTGTGATTTCAAGCTTTGCCTCGGTGTACCTGTTGGAAAAGGGATACACAAATACGGAAATCGGTATTTTGTTGGCTGCGGCAAACATAGTGTCGGTTATCCTTCAGCCGCTTGCGGCAAACCTGTCGGATCGCTCCCGCAAAATCACGGTTATAGACGTGATAATAATTATGGGCGTGCTCATAGGAGCTTTTGAGCTGCTTACCCTTGTGACGAGGGGAAGAAGTCCGCTTATGTTTGCGGCATATGTGCTGATGCTTGCCTTCCATGCCGGCACGCAGCCCTTGCTCAACTCAATCAGTATGAAGCTTGCGCGCTGCGGCATTTCCGCCGACTACGGCATAAGCAGAGGAATCGGCTCCCTCGGATATTCGCTGATGTCTATAGCCCTGGGGAGTGTGGTGGCTGCATTCGGAGCAAGGCTGCTGCCTCTGATCGGCGTGCTTTGCGTTTTACTCCTGCTGCTTGGAATGCTCGGACTCAGGCACATATACAGGCATCCTGAAGGCTACAGGAGCAGAGCAGCGACCTCTGAGACAGCTTTGGAGAGCAGGGAAATCACGATGCTTGAGTTTGTGACGGGGCACAGGCTCTTTATGGCCATATCGGCAGGCATTTTTATACTTTTTTACCATCAGCAAATAATAAACTTTTTTATGCTGCAAATTTTCAGCGCGGTGGGCGGAGACAGCACGGATATGGGTCTATATTTTTCAATTATGTCTTTTTTGGAAATACCTGCTCTGATAGGCTTCTCGCGGCTCAACAAACGCTTTTCGACCGTTTTTCTGCTGAAGCTCGGGGTGATAGGGCTGGTGCTGAGAGGGCTGCTGATGTATCTTGCAGCTTCGCCGCTGAGTATGCAGCTTTCACTGATAGTGCATCCTATAGGCTTTCCTCTGTTCCTGGGAGCAATCGTCAAGTACATAAACGAGATTATGAACGAGGGAGAGGCTGTGCGCGGACAGTCGATGTATGTGATAGTTATAACGCTGAGTGCAATAGCGGCAAGCTTTACGGGCGGAATCCTGCTTGACAGTGTCGGCAGCAGATATATGCTGCTTATTTGCCTCCTGCTCTGTATAATCGGGGCAGCAATAATGCTTCCGCTTATAGATAAAGCCGCAAATGAGAAAAATCACCCCTGAGGGTGTATTGTATAACCCTTGTCCAAGCTGCTAAGCTTGCCGTGATGAAGCAAGCGTTACCTGCCTCGTGATTACATATGAGGCTTCGCACGTACTCGCAGAGGGACGAGAAGCAAAAAGGGCAGATGAAAACGCACGCAACATCAGGAAATTATACCTTATAGCTTAGGAGGATTTATTATGGGTAAAAAAATTCCTATGTGGCAGACCGTAATGGTTATGCTGGCAATGATAGCCTTCCTCATGTGGTCCATAATCAAGGATACAGGAGAGGAGCCTCACATTGCACTTATTTTGGCAGCGTGCGTGGCCGGCATCGTTGCTGTTGCTAACGGCTGGAAATGGGCATATTTGGAGCAGGGTATACTTGCATCCATCAACCGTTCAATGCAGGCAATCTTGATCCTGGCTATCCTGGGTGCTATCATCGCCTCGTGGATGGCAGCAGGTACCATACCGTCGATGATGTACTATGGTATCAAGATAATCAGCCCTAAGGTATTTCTGCTCACGACCTGTGTGCTTTGCTGTATCGTGTCGCTGGCAACAGGCTCGTCGTGGTCAACGGCAGGCTCCATGGGTGTGGCTTTGATGGGTGTCGGTGCGGCTTTGGGCTTCCCGTCAGCGATGACGGCAGGTGCTGTAGTTTCGGGTGCCTACTTCGGAGACAAGATGTCGCCTCTGTCAGATACGACAAACCTTGCACCGGCCATGGCAGGCTCCACCTTGTTCGGACACATCAAGCATATGGTCTATACGACAGGAATTTCTCTGACGATTGCACTAGTGGCATACGCTGTTTTGGGCTTTATGCACGCATCAAATAACGAGCCTGACCTGACGGTTATGGAGGAGATACTTGCATTTATCAGTCAGTCGTCGAGAATCAGCGTTATCACCCTGATTCCGCCGCTGTTCGTAATCATTGCGGTTGCACTCAAGCTTCCGGCAATTCCGTCACTTATCGGCGGTGCCCTGCTCGGTGTGCCTCTCATGTTCTACAATCACGCTGCAATCGAGGCAGTTTTGGGAGATAAGGTAATCAATAACACCTTTACAATTTTGAACAACGGTATCTCACTCGGCGTGGTGCCGGAAAATGCACCGCCGATCGTAAGCACACTGGTGGATCTGCTTTCCTCAAGCGGTATGCAGGGTATGATGTGGACTATTTCCATCATCCTGGCTGCAATGTGCTTTGGCGGTATCGTAGATGTAACGGGTATGATGGCATCCATCGTAGCTGTTTTCCTCAAGGTTGCAAAGGGCAGAGGAGGTCTGGTGCTTTCCACGGAGCTTATGTGCATTATTACCAATGCGGTATGCTGTGACCAGTATCTGGCACTTGTGCTTCCGGGAAGAATGTTCAAGGAGGCATTTGAGGATATGCGCCTGCGCCCTGAAAATCTTTCGAGATGTCTTGAGGATGCCGGAACGATCACATCCTGCTTCTTCTCGTGGAATACCTGCGGTGCTACCATGAGAAAATTCCTCGGTGTGAATTCAAGCTTTGTCCCGTATGCTATCCTAAACTGGATAAATCCGATAGTGTCCGTAATCTACGGCTATGCCGGAATTACGATGACTAAGCTCTCCGACGAGGAATATCAGAAGATCCTTGACCAGAGAGAGGAAGAAAGACAGGCTGCACTCAAGGCACTTGAAGCGTAAATACAGTATATACACATAAAATTTAGTTAATAAGGGGAAGTCCTCCTTATAAATATTAAGTGAATAAATGAAGCCCAAAGCATCGAGGCAAGGAGCCTCGATGCTTTGGGCTTTTTTGTCGAAAAAGCGGGAAGCCTGCGCTGCCTCTCGGTTAAAAAAGCGTAAAAAAGAATCGCGGCACACGCACGGAGGGCACAGAATATTTTATAATATCAGAGTGTTATACAAATCATAGCCTGCGTAAGTAACGGTAAGGCAGGCTGTGGATTTTATGAAGGAGGAGAAGGAAATGGAAGCTGTGTTTATATTGGTTTATATGTTTATAATTTCTCTGTTGACTGCGGCTGCGGCAGCGGTGCTGATGAGGCATATATTGCTGCGTGAGTGCATAGTGCTTCGGGCAGAGGATGGCGTGAGAGGCGAGGGCGGAGCGGCATACGGACTTCAGGCTGTGTGCGCGGCTGCCGTCGAGCCGATGCAGGAGACGGATATGTCGGAGATCTTTTTGCGGATAAGACAGGAATACAGCTTGACGGAAAGGGAAACAGAGATTTTGGTCGAGCTTTTTGAGGGCAGAGGAAACCGTATGATAGCTTCAAGGCTCTTTATAAGCGAAAATACCGTAAAAACTCATATACATAATCTGCTGCAAAAGATGGAGGTGCCCAGCAGAGCAGAAGCCCTGGCGAGGGTTCGAGCCGAGATGAAAGAAAATTTATTTTGACGAAGTTCATCCACAGACAAAATTTATGTGGTATACTTATCTATACAGAATATTAGAGGAAGCGGCAGCAAGACTGCTTCGGAGCTCGCCGCACTCGGATTTGATTGAAAGAGGTACAGAGGTTATTTGATGAAGCTTGTATTGATATTTTTGGCAGTGTGTGCTGCTGCTGCGGCGGCACTTGCACTTACGGTGCGATATGCAGTGGGGCTTGGCATCAACAGGGATGCCGGCTTTTCTAAAATCGCAGACAACGACCCGGAGGTTCACGCCGGATGGAACAGATATGCCGATAAGCTCAAGGCCGGAATGGACCGGCTCAGGGAGCTTGAGGGTGAGGATGTGTATATGGAAAGCTTTGACGGACTTCGGCTGTATGCCAAGCTGTGCAGGCACAGCGAGACGGAAAAGCCCAAGGGAGTTGTCATCCTCTCGCACGGCTACAGAAGCTCTCCTTACAAGGACTTCGGTGTGAGCGGTGATTTGCTGTTCCGAGAAGGCTATGATCTGCTGATAGTCAGCCAGAGAGCACAGGGCAGGAGCGAGGGCAGATATATATGCTTTGGACAAAACGAGGCAAGGGATATAGCCGCCTGGAGCCGGCTGACGGAGAAGCGATATGCGCAGGAGGTGCCGATATATCTGAGCGGTGTGTCTATGGGCGCAACTGCGGTGATGCTGGCTATGGGCGAGGATATCTCGCCGAGGGTCAGGGCGGTTGTAGCGGACTGCGGTTTTTCGAGTGCAGAGAAAATCGTTAAGCATATGATAAGAAGGGTGCTGCATCTGCCGGCATTTCCGCTATATCAGCTTGTAGACAGGGAGTTTCGCAGAAGGACCGGCTGCACCTTCAGCCGGAGCACCGTTCCGGTGCTGGCTGAAAGTGCCTTGCCTATACTGCTTATACATGGCAAGGCCGACGGCTTCGTTTATCCGCAGATGAGCCGTGCCAACTACGAAGCGTCGGCAGCCGGTCCTTCTGACAAGCAGCTCTTGATGATCGAGGGTGCCAAGCACGCCCAAAGCTTTTATACAGAAGAGGAAACGGTAGGAAGGGCGCTGCTTGCCTTTTTGGACAGACATCGTTAGGCACAGGGCTGCGGTTTGCAGCCGCCACCCCACCCACCACCCACAGGAAGCAAGGAGACAAATTTATGAATTTAGAACACTTAAATCCACAACAGAGAGAAGCTGTAATGCACACGGAAGGCCCTTTGCTTATATTGGCAGGAGCAGGCAGCGGCAAGACCGCAACCATGACAAGCCGCATAGCCTACCTTATCGAGCAGGGCGTAAGCCCCTACGAAATTTTGGCTGTCACCTTCACCAACAAGGCGGCAGGCGAGATGAGAGAACGTGTGGAGAAGCTGGTAGGTCGCTGCCCCGGTATGTGGATAATGACCTTCCACGCAATGAGCCTGCGTATACTCCGCGAGCACTGCCGGACCGTGGGCTATGACAAGAGCTTTGTCATATATGACTCCGTTGACCAAAAGACACTCATAAAAAACATCATCAAGGAGCAGGGAATAGATATAAAGCTTTTTCCGCAAGCGTATCTGTCGTCTGTGATAAGCAAGCAAAAGGAGGCAGATATAAGCCCCGGGGAGTTTCTTGAGATCAACGGCGACGAGTTCAAAAACAAGATAATATATAATGTGTACCGCGCATATCAGGCAGAGCTGAAGAAAAACAATGCGATGGATTTTGACGACCTCTTGGTCAATGCGCTCCACGTATTGAAGCAGGATGCAGAGGCCTTGTCGGAGTACAGAGAGAGGTTTCGATATATTATGGTGGACGAGTATCAGGACACCAACCGCCTGCAATATGAGCTGATAAGGCTGCTGGCAGGTCAGCGCAGGAACCTTTGCGTGGTGGGAGATGACGACCAGTGCATATACCAGTGGAGAGGTGCGGACATACAGAACATATTGGACTTTGAAAAGGACTTTAAGTCCGCAAGGGTAATAAAGCTCGAGCAAAACTACCGCTCGTACGGTAACATTTTGGCGGCGGCACATTCCGTCATCAGAAACAACCGCAGCAGAAAGCCAAAGAAGCTGTGGACCTCAAGAGAAGCCGGAGAAAAGATAGTCTATCGTCGATGTGACAGCGACAAGGAGGAGGCTTTCTATACGGCGCAGGAAATCGACCTGCTCAAGGGTAAATACGGAAGCTATGACAATTTTGCAATACTGTACCGCACAAACGCTCAGTCAAGACTCTTTGAGGACGCACTCAAAAGACGGGGGATACCGTACCAGATACTTTCGGGCTTCAGCTTCTATGACCGTAAGGAAACAAAGGATATGATATGCTATATGAGACTTGTTGTAAACTCCGCAGACGATTTGGCACTAAAGCGAGTTATAAACGAGCCGAGGCGCGGTGTCGGTCCGACGACCCTGTCAAAGCTGGAGGCACTTGCGCGCATACGCGAAAGCTCACTTTTTGATACATTAGCCGATGCTGAGGTTCTGCAGGGGCTGCCGTCAAAGGCGACGGAGGCTGTGAGCTCAATGATGTCGGTGCTCCTTCGTTGCAGCGCAGAGAAGCAAAATATGAGCATCTCGGAGATATATGACAGCATACTGGTAGGCACGGGCTATATGAAGGCACTCGAGAACGAAAATACGGTCGAGGCTGAGGGAAGAATAGAGAACCTAATGGATTTCAAATCCTTTATATACGATTACGAGGAGGAAAAAAAGGCTTCGGGTGAGCCTGCGAGCCTCGAGGAGTTTTTGGAGAAGCTTGCGACCAACAGTGATGTGGACAAGTATGATGAGGCGGCAGGCAAGGTGACTCTTATGACCATGCACAGCGCCAAGGGCTTGGAATTTCCCGTTGTTTTCCTGCCGGGGCTTGAGGATGGCTTGTTCCCTGGGCACCGTGCATTGGACTCGGATTCGGGAATGGAGGAGGAACGCCGACTTTGCTATGTAGGGATGACTCGCGCAAAGGAAAAGCTCATACTCACAAGTGCGGCATACAGGGTGATGTACGGTCGCGGAGAATATATGAGAGAGTCAAGCTTTCTGAGGGAGCTGGACAAAGCTCTGCTGGATGAGGCAGGAGACACGGTTTTTGAGGCAGAACGCAGAACAGAAAACAGATTGGGAGTTTCCACCGGATTGCCGGACGGCTTTGCAAGACCGGCATACAGACCGTTCGGAGCCGGAACGGGCAGAGTACATACGGGGGCAGAAAATTTTGATATCGGAGAGCGAGTTTCGCATACAAAATTCGGCAGCGGAACGGTAACGGCAACGGACGAGATGACGGTGACAATAAGCTTTGACGAGGCAGGGACAAAAAAACTGGCAAAGGGGATTGCGCCGCTGAAAAAAATCTGAGGCAGTGTAAGGCGACAAGGGCCGCTCGAATGGCAAAAGAAAGCATATATAGAAAATATTTATAGCAAATTAAGCAAACGGAAGGGAGAGGACAGCGTGGAATACACAAGAGAGAAGGCGGCACGTATGAAGGAGCTCATAGAAACGCTGAACGAGGCTGCAAAGGCATATTATCAGGAAAGCAGAGAGATTATGCCAAATTACGAGTACGACAGGCTTTATGACGAGCTTTCGCAGCTCGAAAAAGAAACAGGGATAACGCTTTCCGGCAGTCCTACGCAGCGTGTAGGCTACGAGGTGCTTTCGGAGCTTCCGAAGGAAAGACACCCGAAGAAAATGCTCTCGCTCGACAAGACAAAGGATGTGTCACAGCTCACGGAGTGGCTCGGCGACAAGACAGGCATACTTTCGTGGAAGCTCGACGGCTTGACGACGGTTTTGACATACGAGGGCGGCAGGCTCGAAAAAGCGGTCACCAGAGGAAACGGAGAAATCGGAGAGGTAATAACAAGCAACGCTCGCGTATTCGACAAGCTGCCTGTCAGCATAGATTTTAAGCAGCAGCTCGTACTCCGCGGTGAGGCGGTCATTTCCTATGAAAATTTTGAACGGATAAACGATGAAATAGAGGACGAGGGCGCCAAGTACAAAAATCCGCGCAACCTTTGCTCCGGCTCGGTCAGACAGCTTAACAGCAGGATCACGGCTGAGCGCCACGTGCAGTTTTTCGCATTTGCACTGGTATGGGCAGAGGGGCTTGAGCTTGAAACGCGCAGCGAGCAGCTTGACTGGCTTGCAGACAGAGGCTTTCAGGTCGTGGAGCACCATAGCGTAAACGCCGAGGGACTTGCGGCAGAGGTAGAGAGCTATGAAAAAAAAATCGAAACAAATCCCATTCCGTCCGATGGACTGGTGCTCTGCTTTGACGATATAGCATACGGAAAATCACTGGGCGAAACCGCAAGGTTTCCGAGAGATTCCATAGCCTTCAAATGGCAGGACGAGATAAAGGAAACAACGCTTCGTGAAATAGAGTGGAGCGCATCGAGGACAGGGCTTATAAATCCGGTAGCGATTTTTGAGCCTGTGGAGCTCGAGGGAACGACGGTCAGCCGTGCCTCGGTTCACAATATCAGTGTAATGAGAGAGCTTAAGCTGGGCATCGGCGACACCATAACGGTATATAAGGCAAATATGATAATTCCGCAGCTTGCGGACAACCTCACAGCCACGAACAATATTGAAATACCCGAGCTTTGTCCGGTATGCGGAGCACATACGCAGATAAAAAACGAAAACGGTGTCGAAACGCTGATTTGTCCCAACAGCGAATGCCTTGCAAAGCAGATAAAAAGCTTTACGCATTTTGTGTCTCGAAACGCAATGAATATCGAGGGACTCTCGGAAATGACCGTAGAAAAGCTGATTGCAAGGGGTATGATAAAGGAGCTTGCGGATATTTTCCACGTCGAGAGCTACAAGAAGGAGATTATGGAAATGGAGGGCTTTGGCGAAAAATCGTTTGAGAATTTGAGAAGCTCAGTGGAAAGGTCGAGAAAGACACAGCTTTCGCGCTTCCTTTACAGCCTCGGAATACCAAACATCGGTACTGCAAACGCACAGCTCATAGCAAGCTACTGCCAAAATAGCTGGGAGCGTGTGACAAGACTTACACGAGAGGAGCTTACGAGCATAGATGGCATAGGAGATGTGATGGCGGACGGCTTCATAGCATTTTTTGAAAACCCGAAAAACAGAAGGGCTGCCGAGGATCTGCTTGCGGAAATAGAGCTTGACGAGGACCTTGAAGAAAGAGGAAGCCTGCTCTCAGGCAAAACCTTTGTCATAACGGGAGGTCTTGTAGGCTACGAAAACCGCGATGCCCTGAAAGCGCAGATAGAAAAGGCGGGCGGTAAGGTTGCAGGCTCGGTCAGCAGCAAAACCACATATTTGATAAACAACGATGTAAACTCCACCAGCGGAAAAAACAAAAAAGCAAAGGAACTAGGAGTACAGATAATAGACGAAGCAACCATAACAAAATGGCTGAAGGGAGAGGCAGATGTATAATTCCGCCTATTGACCCACGGGCGATTTTGTGTTACAATTATTTATCGAAAAAGACGAAAATTGCCCTTAAAGAGCTTCGCCCCGGCATGGTTTGGGTCCTGCGCAATGGGATGCCGTGAACCTTGTCAGGTCCGGAAGGAAGCAGCAATAAGCGGAAGTTCTTATGTGCCGCAGAT
>CAZQSP010000036.1:0-9421 GCA_964596085.1 uncultured Oscillospiraceae bacterium | reverse complement strand
AATAACGAATCTTCAAATTATATGACAGCGGTTTCTTTAAGAAACCGCTGTTTTTTCGGCGTTGCCGTAAGGTGGATTCGATATAATTTTCTCCGCTACGGTCGAAAATTATGGACGAAATTTCTATTTATATGAAAAGCGACCTCGATGAGGTCGCTTTTATCTACGCTGTTGGCGGAGCCGCAAAAATGCTCCCTTGTGCAAAGTGAGCAGGACCCCGCATCCAAAATATTTGAAAATATACCTTGAAATGACTACGAAAACAGAGCCTTGTATTACGGCGGCAGGCTGGTAAATTCTTCGTTGCAGTCAGGCGAAAACTATGATAAGATGAAAAAAAGTGAGGAAATAAAAAGTATTCAATAAAGCTAACAGATAAACAATAAGTAAAATGGAAGATGAGAACCCTCGGGCAAGGCTTTGCCCGAGGGTTTGCTGTATCAGTGAATATGCAGAGCAGAGCTCCGCACCCACAGGGCATCAAGGGGAGCCTGGGTGAGCAGGGTGGAGTGGTGGAGCGACCGCATAGATGTAAGACAAACCCACTATGATTTCACTTGACAAGTAGGTAGGGGGGGGGGGTATACTTAGGATATAAGTATACGGCGAAAAATGCGGTATTTGCTCATAGGGTGTCGGCACAGCAGCGTATGCGGAGCAGAGCCCCGCACCCACAGGACATCAAGGGGAGCCAAGGGGAGCCGAGCGCAGCAAACCGCAGTCGCCAAGGTGTGGAGGAATAGCAATGAATCAATCGAAAACTAAGAAGGCACTCATGATGAGCATTCTGTCCATGGTGCTTTGTGTGGCACTTCTGAGCGGTATGACCTTTGCATGGTTTACGGACAATGACAGCACCGACGTAAGCGTCATACAGACGGGTACGCTCACGGTGGAGCTTCAGAAGAAAACAGGCGACGGTGAGGAAAACTGGACTGCGGTCGATGGCGATGCACTGGAATTTCAGCCGGAGGATAGCAGAACCGAAATCCTCTGGGAGCCGAATGCAGAGTACACGCTTCCGACCCTGCGAGTAGAAAACAAGGGCAACCTGGCACTCAAGTACAAGCTTGAGTTCACATCGGCGGACGGTGATATTGAGCTGGCAGATGTGCTTGAGGTAAAGGTGAACGATATACCGTTGACTGATAGCCTGGGAGATCTGCTTACGGGAGAGGCAGATAATGAGGCAATCACAAGCGGAACACTTACGGCAGGAGCTGCAAGCGAAGAAATAAACATCAGTATAAGGATGAAGGAAGATGCAAGTGCAGTATATGCAGGCAAGACAATTACAGGTCTCAAGATCAAGGTATTTGCAACGCAGAATACCGCAGAGTACGACAGCTACGGCAATACCTATGACAAGGATGCTGCATATTATGACCTCTGGGACGGCACTGTTGCACCGGCTGCTTACCTCGCTGCGGTAACAGACGAAACGAAAAAGACTGTCAAGATAGACTCGGCAGAGCTGTTGGCAGCGTTTGCAAGGTCGGTAAACGACGGCAAGAACTACGCAGGCTACACCGTAACACTCGAAAAGGATATAGACTTGAATAATGTGGATTGGACACCGATTGGAAACACGGATACATACTGCACAGCTGGAGCTTCGCTGAATGCGGATTTACATCATCCGTTCAGCGGTACATTTGATGGTAAGGGCCACACGATTGCAAACCTGAAGTGTAACGGCGGTGTCGCAAATCCGACAGACCCGGCTGCCACCTGTCAAGGCTTGTTCGGCTGCTTATTTGCACAAAAAAATTCTCCAACAGTTAAAAATCTGAATATACATAATGCAGATATATATGCATTAAATTCGGCAGGAGCGTTCGTAGGATGTTTTGATACTGAACAAAGTGCAGCTTACTCAGCAGGAATGGTGAGCATAGAAAATGCAAATCTCACGGGCAAGGTTACGATAAAGGGTGGAAATTCAGGCTCTGTTGCAGGCTCGCCGGTAGGGCATTGGGCGTTATATACACATCTTGAGCAGGTTAAGGTTGATGTAGCTAAGGGCAGCTATGTCTCAAATGTAGATGTTGCCGAAAGCGGCGGCAAGGCGGCAGGCGGTGTGATGGGTGGAGTAGTTTCTACTAGTGCATATGGACCAGGTTCAAGTACGATAAGGTCCAACATTGATCTTATTGCTAAGCAAGGGAATGTAGGTGGAATTGTAGGATTAACCAAAGGAACATGGTCTAATATGGAATGGACAGGTGATGTTACAATTAAGAGCCTTTCACCGGAAGCGAGGTTAACATACGGAAAAATCGTCGGTTCATGGGCACCAAACCTTGGGAAACCAAATTTAGGTGAAGGAGGCACTATTGCAAATGGTGACTTTAGAATTGAACACACCGACGGCACAGTGGGCGAAATAACTGAGCTTGTCGGACCAAGCGCGTGGTAATAAACACGCTCGTCAGCAAAGGGGAGCCGAGCAAATATATAAATTTTTTAAGGAGCTGAGAGACTCTTATGATAGGTAATGAAAAAAAAGCAGGAAAGCAAGAAAAAAATGAAAGGAGCCGCAGTCGCCGCAGTGCGCACAGAGCGTTAACGGCGATGCTTTCGCTCGTGCTTGTGCTGAGTCTGATAGGACAGGCGGCAGCAGGGACAGCCGCAAGGGCAGCCTCCGGCAGAGCAGCAGCGGATTTTGAGCTGTATGACGGCAGCGCATATGCTACAGATGCGTTTGCAACGACAAGTATGCTGCCGGGCGACGGAACAGAGCTTGATGCCAATGCGGCTGCCCTGCAAAAATCCTACTGTGTGAGGATAAGTCACAGCGGCGCAATCAAGCTTTGCTTCAGAACCGTGGTCAGCGAGGGCGATACTGATTTCAAGAACGGTCTTTCGATGAAGGCATCGTACTCACTTGACGGTGGCACGACGGAGACAAGTCTGTGTGATGACAGCTTTGGCAAGCTCGACGGCATGGAGCATATAATCGACATTCCGGCATCGAATAGCGGAAGCACGGACATCGTGTTCAAGCTTAACCCGTATTTGCCTACGACTGCCGGAAACGAGTGTCAGAATAAGACACTCAAGGCAAGCTTTGAGTGGTACGTAAAGAGCAGCGGCTCGGGCGGCAGCTCGGTAAAGCCGACAAAGCCGACAGATCCGACAGATCCTAACGAGCCTACAGACCCTAACGATCCAAGCAAGCCGGGCGATCCGGGAAAGAACGACGGTGACGGCAAGCAGGACGGCAAGGACAATAATAATGGACAATCGGCTGCAACGGACAAGGATACGGCTCACCAAGACGGCAAGCTGACTCCTAAGACGGGCGATAGCTTGAGCATAGCTCTTTGGGCTGTGACCGCTGTATCGGCATTGCTGCTGCTGTTGATTTTTGTCAGAGGACGAAAGGAGGAGGCAGAAAATGAAAACTAGAACGAGCTGCAGTTCAAGGCGCAAGCTGATTTTGAGCATATCGACGGTTCTGCTTCTGTCGTTTTGCTTGTGCATAGCTACGTATGCGTTGACCAGGGTATCGGTTGAGGGCAATGTGTTCTCCTCGACAGACTCAAGGGTAGATATTGAGGTGAGTAATTTTGCTCCGATATATGCAAACCCGTCAGGTGACAATGTCAGCGCAAATCAGGAGCTTCAGGAGACACAAGCTACTCCGATGATAGTTGAGCCGGGAATGAGGATAAGCAAGAGCTTTACCGTGACCAACAACAGTAGCTGTGACATATACTACAAGCTATATCTTACGGATATGGAGGAATCCCTGGCTGCTGCGTTTGATGCAGAGATCGCAGAGGCAGGCGCAAATGCCCCGATTTATAGCGGAAGGGCTACGGATTTGACGAGGGACGGCAAGAACGGAATGGAGGCCGAAAGGTGGGAAGCTCCTACGGACGAAAACAGCAAACAAAAGCAGTACGTCATTACTCTGACCTTTACCGAGAACAGCGGTAATGAGTGGAAGGGAGCTATCCCGATGGATTTCAAGCTCGAGGCTGCGGCTACACAGGCTAAGAATAATACCAATAAGGAGTTTTAGTCTATGAACAGAGCGTTGGAAATCACAAAGAGGCTCATCGTGGGAATCGTGGCGGCGGTCGCCGTTGTGATGGTGCTGTTTACGGCTGTTACGCTTGTGACAGACGGTGAGGCCGACAGCTCGTTCCTCGGATACAGGGGCTACATTGTGAGAACGGACTCTATGAGTGCCACGGATTTTGGGGCAGGTGATTTTATAATCACCAAGGAGCTTGATCCGGCAGAGCTGCGGGTCGGCGACGTGATTAGCTTTGTATCCCACAGCCCGGAAAGCTACGGCGAAACCGTTACGCACAAGATTCGCGCGCTGAGAAGCGACAGCAGCGGCAGACCGGCATTTGTAACCTACGGCACAACAACAAACAGCGACGATGAGGCAACGGTCAGTTATGAGCAGGTAATCGGTAAATATCTGTGCAGGATTCCGTTTGCAGGCAGGCTTTTTGCCTTTGTCAGAACGGTTCCGGGCTACATAATTTGTGTATTTCTGCCGTTTCTGTTTCTGATAGCGCTTCAGATAGCGGACTGTGTTCACTTGTACAAGCAGTACAGGCGAGAGCTTGAGGCTGAGAAAAAAATAAATCATTTGCAGGATGAGGAATGATGATATGATGTCAAAGATAAGAAATAAAAAAAATAGAGAGGCAGGAACGAGGCAGCATTGCCACGAGAGCGTAAAGGTGTATAGAAGTCTGCTGCTGCCGTCATTGTTGGGAATATTGGCTTGTATGGTCTGTCTTGCAGGGATGACCTGGGCTTGGTTCTCAGTTACGCTTACGGCAAATGTGGCAGATATAAGGTCAGCCGCGTATTCCCAGGAGGTCGAGGTTCAGGAAAGCGGCAGCACCAATCTTCTCTCCGAGGTCGGAGAGGGCGAGCCTGCTGACAATATGGCTGAGTATTCATCCGAGGAGGGTGTGTACACTGCCGTGCTTACCAGAGGCAAAAGCTATGATATACGCATAGCTACGAGCGAGGATACGCAGGTCGGAGGCTATTGCGTTATATCCGGAGACGGTCAGAGCTATTATATCAGACTCGATGCCGACGGAGAATGCTTTATTACGATATTTGCGGCAGAGGGCAGCGATGAATCGGATGCAAGCGTTGAGTACAGCTTCAAGCCGTGCTGGGGAGAACCGAGCGAGGATATAGGAGCTGAGCTCTCAGACGGTGACTACATAGGAGCTGCTCCGCAGTTTATGACCGCAGCAACGGGCGATAACGGACAGAGCGAGGAGCCAAGCGGTGAAGCTCCGAACGAAGATGATAACAACGAGCCGACTGTAAAGGGAACCTTGCAGTTGATAGTTGCAGAGTAGCATACAGGGGGCATAGGCCCACAGAAAATAAAGTCTATATATGAACGAAGGATGCAGGTGACAGAGCTGTCTGCCTGCATTTTTCGTTGTCAACCGTTGCGAGCTTCCGGAAAGCTGAGCGGCAGTTATGAAAAAAATGCTAAATAAATTTCAAAAAAAGTGTTGCATTTTTATTCATAAAGATGTATACTCAAACATATTGCAAAACAAGTTGTAAATATAAATACATATAAGGAAAGGACAGAAAAAAATGAAGGCAACAAAGACAATGAAGAAAATTATGGCGATAGGCTTGATCGCAGTATTGGCAGTCGCTGCGCTTGCAGGCTGCGGAGCTCAGACAGACGGAGATGCTCAGGGGGAGGAAATGAGCACGCTCGTTTTCGGTACTTCTGCCGATTATGCACCGTTTGAGTTTATGTATCCGGATGAAAACGGAGAGATGGTATACGGCGGCATAGATGTGTATACAGCTCAGTATATAGCTGATTATATGGGACTTGAGCTTCAGATTGAGAATATGTCGTTTAACAATCTGCTGACGGCACTCGGCAAGGGTCAGTTCGACATCGTGCTTGCTGATATCGAGGCTACAGAAAAGAGAAAAGAGTCTGCGGACTTTTCGGATCCGTATATGACGGAGATTCCGCCGCAGTTCCTGGTAAAAAAGGAAAATGCGGACAAGTTCAAGGAGTACAGTGATTTTGAGGGAATGACACTTGCGGCACAGACTGCAACGACCAAGTATAATATCATAAATGAGATTCCGAATGTCAATGCGGTTGCGCTTACAAGCGTGCTTGATCTCATCAAGGAGGTCAGCTATGACAAGGTTGATGCGATTTTGGTAGACGGACCTGTGGCTGAGCAGTATCAGCAGACCAATGATGAGCTTGTGGCACTCAGCTTTGATGAGCTCGGCACATCGGCTGATGTATGCGTAGCTGTTGCAAAGGGAGATCCGAAGAACCTGCTTCCAAAGATCAACGAGGCGATTGCAAGGCTGAAGGAGGAAAACAAGATCGAGGAGTTCAAGCAGCAGGCAAACGAGCTTGCGGACGTATGGCAGGAGGTTTCTGCTCCTGAGGATGAGCAGTAATCGACACAAATGCAGAAATAATGTAGGGGGCGGCAGAATATGCCGCCTCGCAGAAAGGAATCAATATCTATGTTTTGGGAATGGTGGCAAGGTCTGTTTACAGATATGTCAAGTGTAAACTTTTTTAACTTTAGCTTTTTGCCTAAGTACGGATATGCGGTCATACAGGGTGTGGAATACACCCTGCTTCTGTCTGTCGTGTCGGTATTGATGGCAGTGCTGCCTGCGCTTTTGCTGGCAACGATGCGGCTCAGCAGGAACAGCCTTGTGCGTATGATCTCGGGTGCGTATATTGCGGCGTTCAGATCGACTCCGATGCTGGTGCAGCTTATGATTATATATTACGGTGTTTTTTCTTATATATCGGTGCCGAAATTCTTGATCCTCGGCTTTATAGATTCTACGCGTTTTGTGCCGGGGGTTGTGGCTCTTGCGCTGAACAGCTCGGCATACGTCGCAGAGATATTCCGTGCCGGCATATTGGCGGTGGACAGCGGTCAGACTGAGGCGGCGAGGTCACTGGGGCTGTCGCAGTGGCAAAGCATGAGGCTGGTGGTGCTGCCACAGGCAATAAAAAACGTACTGCCTGCACTGGCAAATGAGGTTATAACGATGGTCAAGGAAAGCTCGGTATGTATGATGCTGGGTATGGCGGAAATTATGTTTACCGCACAGACGATAGGGGGAAGCACGTACATAGCCATAGGACCGTATATGCTGGCTGCTTTCATTTACTTTATAATAACTTATCCGACCTCTAAGGTCATTGAACATATAGAAAGGAGAATGCGCCGTGGAGACAAGCATTGAGTACATCATTTCCGTGAAGGACTTGGTAAAGGAATATAACGGCGGCGAGGTGGTCGCACTGAAGCACTGTGAGCTGGACGTAAAAAGGGGCGAGGTGCTTGCTATCATAGGTCCGTCGGGCTCGGGAAAATCTACTCTGCTGCGGAGCCTGAATCTGCTGGAGGAACCGACGAGTGGTGAGATTTTCTTTGATGGGGTGAATCTTGCCTCCAAGCAGGTAGATATAAATCTGCACCGTCAAAGGATGGGGATGGTTTTTCAGCATTTCAATCTCTTTCCTCACAAAACTGTGCTTGAGAACATTACGATGGCTCCCGTGACACTCAAAACACAGAGCAAGCAGGAGGCGGAGGCTCAGGCGTTGAAGCTGCTTGAGAGGGTAGGTCTTGCGGATAAGGCAGGCGAATATCCGAATATGCTTTCCGGCGGTCAGAAGCAGCGTATAGCTATCGTAAGGGCTTTGGCGATGCAGCCTGAGGTAATGCTGTTTGATGAGCCGACCTCGGCTTTGGATCCGGAGATGGTGGGCGAGGTGCTTGATGTTATGCGTGAGCTTGCCAAGGACGGAATGACGATGATCGTGGTAACACACGAGATGGGCTTTGCTCGGGAGGTTGCCGACAGGGTGATATTTATGGCTGAGGGTAGCATAGTCGAGGAGGGAACGCCTAAGGAAATATTTGACAGCCCAAGGGAGGAGCGCACGCAAGGCTTTCTGCAAAAGGTGCTGTAGAATGCAGTGACGCAAATTGCTTGACTCAGCCTGCGTACTGCGGTGTTTAGGTTTTGTTCAAGATAAAAATTTTAGGCTCTGTTTCACTTGATTTTTGTCGAAAAAGGTCTATAATAAGCAAGTGTGATACCAAAAATATTACTTGCTTGGAAGGAGTTTGACATGGAGGATTATTTGTTCTTTGTCAGCTTGGCGATCATCATGCTGACGACAAAAATTTTGGGAGATATGACCAACAAGGTAAATATGCCGCAGGTTGTGGGTGCATTGTTTGCCGGTGTCATCATCGGACCGTCCTGCCTCGGATTGATTGAGGAAACGGATTTCATATCAAAGACCGCCGAAATTGGTGTTGTTTTGTTGATGTTTACGGCGGGTCTGGATACCGATATGCAGCAGCTCAAGAAGAACAGTGTGGCTTGCTTTGTTATTGCGGCTATTGGTGTTATTGTGCCGTTGATAGGCGGTACGGCTGCGTATTATTTCTATTTTGAATCCGGACATACGGATTACGAAAGCGTCCTGAAGGCTGTATTCATCGGTGTTGTGCTTACGGCTACGTCTGTAAGTATTACGGTGGAGGCGCTCAGAGAGATGGGCAAGCTCGACGGCAAGGTCGGAAATGCGATTTTGGGTGCTGCCGTGATCGACGATGTTATGGGAATTATTGTTCTGACAATAGTTATAAGCTTGAAGGACGAGAGTGTATCCATAGTCAGCATACTGCTGAAGATTTTGCTCTATGCGGCTTTGATGGTGATGGTTGCCTACATATGCAAATCCTTCAAGAATGTGATAGATGCGAACGTCGGAAAGAGAAGAATCACCACATATGTGGTTGCGGCTTGTTTCCTGGTGGCATATGCTTCTGAGGCATATTTTGGAATTGCGGATATTACCGGTGCGTATTTGCTTGGACTCTTTCTTTCGCAGCACAAGATCAAGCACGAAATTGCAAAGAAGGTTTCCGCACCGTCCTACCTGTTTTTCTCACCTATATTCTTCGCAAGCGTGGGACTCAAGGTTTCGCTCGACGGCTTTACGCAGGATTTGATAGGCGTCTCGCTCATATTGCTGCTCATAGCTATATTGACAAAGATCATCGGCTGCGGTCTGGGTGCAAAATTCTGCGGATTTAACAACATGGAGGCTATTCAGGTCGGTGTGGGTATGATATCGAGAGGCGAGGTTGCACTGATAGTTGCGCAGAAGGGCTATGCCATAGGCTTGATTGATGCTGCAATGTTCCCTCCTATTGTAATAGTAGTAATAGCTACAACCATAATTACACCGGTTGTTCTGAAGAAGATAATGTAAAATCGTGCACTACGGTTTGAAAGCTATGATATGAATGATAATGATCGGCAGGTTCGTCACGAGCCTGCCTTTTTTTACCGTCTTTATGGAAGAAATTTCATAAATAGTATG